>JBKEAX010000424.1:0-4089 GCA_047972825.1 Hyphomicrobiaceae bacterium
AGCATGTTCAGTCGAAGTGTACGCGGTTCGGCGTGAAGAACATGCTCAAACTAAAAGAAAATAGAGCGCGTTCGCGATGCCGTGAGAAGTGAACGCGATCTAGAATCCGGACCTTAAAGCGTGTCGCGTATTATGAGATTTGCTCCCCACGATTTCCACGCTTTAAGTTATTTATTTTATGCATGTCGTTATCGCAAAGTCGCTGTGCACTTCAGCTCAACATGGATTAGCCGTAGACTGCTGCCACCAGATCCATGAGCCCTCGTTTCACATCGACATCGTCGCTCAGCGGTTCAATCAGCGCGGCGGTGACGGCGCGTTCGATCGGCATGCCGTTGGCGATGAGTGTGGCGCAATAGACAAGCAGACGCGTTGAAACACCCTCTTCAAGGTCCTGTCCTTTGAGGCTTCTCAACTTGCCGGCAAGGCGGATCAGTGGTGCGGCCTTGTCTTTGCCCAGTCCGCTTTCCTTGACGACGATTTCCAACTCCTGTGCTGCAGGAGGGAAGTCGAATTCAACTGAAAGAAAGCGCTGGCGCGTGGACGGCTTGAGGGTCTTGAGTATGCTCTGGTAGCCTGGATTATAGGAAGCGACGAGCATGAAGTCGTCCGGTGCTTCCAGTTCTTCTCCAGTACGGTCGATCGGGAGAATGCGACGATCATCGGTAAGCGGGTGCAGAACCACTGTCACGTCTTTGCGCGCTTCGACGACTTCGTCCAGATAGCAGATGGCGCCGTTGCGGACCGCGCGCGTCAGCGGTCCATCAATCCATTCGGTCTCGCCACCTCGCAGCAAAAACCGGCCGACGAGATCTGCCGCTGACAAATCGTCGTGACAAGAAACAGTGTAGAGCGGACGCCCGAGGCGTGCAGCCATGTGTGCTACGAAACGAGTCTTGCCGCAGCCTGTTGGGCCTTTAAGAAGCAGCGGCATCCGGTTGGCGAAGGCAGCTGCGAAAAGCTCGCACTCATTGCCAACGGGTAGATAGTAGGGGGCATCAGCCCCCTCCATTATCTTTGTATTTATGGCGGCTTCCATTCTCTACTCCGCTGGGCTCAGCTCAGGTTTCGAACCTTCCTCGATCACCTCACGTTGCGGCACGAGGATTGCGTAGACGAACAGTATGGCACCAAGAACGACTGTTGCACCCGCGCCAAAGCGCATCAGGTAGAAGATCTGCAACTGATCCTGAACTTCCATGAAGTTTTGCCCCATGACGCGCTGCAAGTGGGTCTGGATTGTGCCAGCGAATGTCAGCACAAACGTCATGAACGACATGCCACCAGCCATGAGCCAGAAGCTCGCCATGTTCAGCACCTGATTGTAGGGGTCACGGTTCTTGAGGATCGGAAAGGCGTAGGTGAATATCGCCAGATTGAGACAGACGTAGGCACCGAAGAACGCAAGGTGTCCGTGTGCCGCGGTGATCTGAGTGCCGTGGCTGTAGTAGTTGACACCGTGCAGCGTATGCATGAAGCCCCAAACGCCTGCTCCGAAGAAGGCCAGCGTCGTCGTGCCAAGCGACCACAAAAGTGCGGCCTTGTTGGGATGATCGCGGCGGCCCTTCCATACCATAACGAAGGAGAAAACCATCATCAGGAAGAACGGAATAATCTCAAGGCTGGAGAATATCGATCCGATCCACTGCCAGTAACCTGGCGTGCCGATCCAATAGTAGTGATGCCCTGTGCCAAGTATGCCCGTGAAAAGGGACGTCGCGACGATCACGTAAAGCCACTTTTCGACGACCTCCCGGTCGACACCGGTCAATTTGAGCATCAAGTAGGCGAGGATCGATGCCATGACGAGTTCCCACACGCCCTCGACCCAAAGGTGGATGACGTACCACCAGTACATCTTGTCGAGTGACAGGTTGTCGGGATTGTAGAATGCAAACAGGAACAAGAGCGCGATGCCCCAGAGTCCTATCAACAGCACGTTCGTGATTGCCGTCTTGCGTCCTGCCAAAACCGTCAAGGTAACGTTGTAGAGGAATATGAGTGCTGCAACGACAATGCCGACTTTGACCCATAGAGGTTGTTCGAGGAATTCCCGACCTTCCTTGCCGAGCAGCATGTTGCCGTGAAACAGGTCAAATATATACGTGACGACGACACCGGCCGTGCCAAGAACAAGAATGGCAAGCTGTACGTAAGCGAGCATTGGCGAGTGAATCTCGCGCTCTGCTTCCTCGGGTATGAGGAAATATGCTGCACCAAAGAATCCTAATAGCAGCCAAACGACCAAAGAGTTCGTGTGCAGCATTCGGACGACGTTGAATGGTAGCGTTTCCGACAGCGTATTGGGTGAGACATAGATCCACCCAGCCAGCAATCCACCTGACACCTGAACGAGGAATAGGATCATCGCGGTGAGAAAGTAGATATAGGCGATCTTTTGCGTTTCATATTTCATGACGTCTGTTCTCCGCGTCTTTCGCGTAATCCTCAACCGGCATCGTTAGGCGGCCAGCCCTGGAGTTTGGTTTTGTTAGCCCAGATGAGGAAGTTGGCGAGATCGCGGATTTCCTCGTCGCTGAAGTGATAGCGTGGCATCTGGCGACGACCCTCAACACCGGAAGGCTGCGCCTCGATCCAGCCTTTCAGCGTCTCAAAGGCATCTTCGGGATTGTCGAGCACACCCCATCGCTTCATGACGTTGCCAACCTCCGGGGCGTAGTAGGCGCCTTCGCCGTGGATCGTGTGGCAATTGATGCAGGCGTTGAACTCCCATATGCGCTTGCCGCGCGCTACGGATTCGGTCAGCGGCATTGCTGCTGTCGAAGTTCCGGTTATGTAGACATGGCTGTGGAGAGTAAGGCCAACGAAAATAACTATGAAGAATATCGACCCGCCATAGAAAATGTTGCGGGCCATGGATTTGGTCATCACTTCGCGCATCGCGCTTGGCTCCTCGTGGACTGGCTCAATTTGAACCAGTGTCGCGAAACGCGTCGAGGGGTCCTTAACGAAAGGCAAGGCGAGGGTCTTTGTTCCTTCGCAATCAACTACAAAATGTCAGCGTTCTGGTCGGGGCGAGGTCAGAATGGGGGCGTAGATCGCAACAAAGATCGCAAACGCGGCGATCCAGAACGAGCCTGAAATCATCATGACAGAATAGTAGTGTTCGTCCGCAATTTTAGCGCCTAGAGACCGAATTAGCGCGGCAAATGCAACAAGGAGATAAGCAAGCGCAATGGGGCGTGCGACCACCAGGGCACGCCCCGTGTGGCCTAAAGACGCACGGCTCATGATTGCGAGCGGCATGATGCCTACTGCGCCGATCGCGATCATATGCAACGCCTGGGTCTCGCCAATGGGCAGACCCAACTTATGCGCTGCGAGCGCAAGATACCCAAGGGCGAGAAACAAAAAACCAAGATGAAGGCTCCAAACGATTGGCTGATTGAGGATGGCGGTGCTTTTCCAGCCGGCAAGACGCATCAGGTTGGCCGCTCCTGCCACCAAGGCAATCGCGCCTGAGAACCAGCCAGGAGTAAATGGATATATTATAGGAAGGAGGAGGGCAGTTACGATCCCCAGGCGATCAAATATCGGCTGGTTGCGGGGTAAATTGTTTTCTAGCTCATTCCGGATCAGAGCGTTACGCGTGAATGCCGGTGTAACCCGGCCGCCGAGAACGGCGATCAAGGCGGCGAGTGTCAGAAGGCCCATTCTGTTGCCGACGGCAGCTCCATCGTCCCAGATGCCAGTCCACTCCAGGTGAACCATAACGTTGGCAGCGGCCATCACGGCCAGGATGCCGAGGAACAGCATGTTCTGTGGCTTGGGGCGTTTTAGAAGGTTCTGCAGGATTTTCAGGCCAAGCAAAAGTATGAATGGCGTATCAATCGCCATGACGAGTGGAGCTGCGAAGCTTGGTGAAAAGGTGACGGCGACACGCCCCATCAACCACAAGAGAGCAACGGCGGTGACGTAGGCTTCGCGTGCCGGTGCCGTGCCAGTCCAGTTCGGCACTGCCGTCAGGAAGAATCCGGCCATGACGGCTGCGCCATAGCCAAAGATCATTTCATGAGCGTGCCACTGATTTGAAACGTTTAATATGGACGGCTGATCCAGTGTTCCGCC
>JBKEAX010000463.1:0-8235 GCA_047972825.1 Hyphomicrobiaceae bacterium
ATATTCCAGCCGCTTTTGAGAAAAACTCGCGGCGCAAAAGTATCAAGAATACCAATGTCATGGCCAAAATGAAAAGCACGGGATGAAATAGCCACGCGATGGCGGCAAAGGCATAATAAAAGGATCTCAGTCCGCTGTTGGCGTGATGGCCGACAAGGTCGATCAGTCGCGCAGCATGTGCCGCGTGGGTTTCGATGGCAGCTTTGTCAGCGATGGCGTTGTCCGGTATGGCTCCGAACATTATGGCGGTGTAGTGCGACAGGCGGAACGCCCAGGCGAACTTGAAAAACGAATAGACAAGAATCGAGATCAGAAAAAGAATCTTGATTTCCCACAGCGCGGATGTGGTTTGAGTTACCATTGGAAGGCTTTCAAGCATGTGCCGCGTCGCATCGCCCGAGCCCATGATGGCGGCAAGCCCACCAATTCCCAACACGCTTGTTGATGCAAAAAATGCATGAGACTGGCTCAGGCTGGTCAATAGGATCGCATCGAAGTGGCGTATGTCGCGCTGGGCCATCTGTACCAGCCACGCGCGCCGTTGAGCGGAGACGCCTGCTGAAAGTGAGTGTTTGGCAAAGCGTGAATGGTAGGCAATGACGTCGAACGCCACCAGCATGGTGAGAAACCAGACAATGGCTGCGATATCTAGCAGGGACAAGGGCAAGGCCGGTTCTCCGGTGGAGGGTCCAGTGAAGTATGATGGACAATGCGGCGAGGATCAAAGCGGCCGCCAATGATGCCCACATGGTCTTTGTTGCACTGGTTATGTCAAGCCAGATCGCGTTCACGTTTCACGGAATCACGAACGCGCTCTATTTTCTTTCATTTCTCGCGGTGCTCTTCACGCCGAACCGCGTACACTTCGGCTGAACACGCTCTAGATGTGCGCTCCCAGGAGGTTAGGGTCCGGACCCTAGGGGCGGAACTCAATAACAATAATGATTGCGATGAGATGGTCCGTTCAGTCGTTGATGATGGGCTGAACAAGGCCGAAGTAGCGCATTCGATCAAGAGCGCCCTGCAGGATCAATGTGGCTGCGAGCTTGTCTATTACCTCTGCGCGCCGTTTGCGCGAGGTGTCGGCCGCGATCAGCATCCGCTCCGCTGCGGCAGTGGTCAACCGTTCGTCCCATAGAAGGATCGGCAGTGAAGTGAGCTTGTTCAGGTTGCGCGCCAGGGCGCGGGTTGATTGAGCACGGGGGCCTTCCGAGCCGTCCAGGTTGGCAGGAAGTCCAAGGATGAAACCAGCAATCTGGTGTTCGCTCGCTAGTACCAGGAGCCGCTCGGCGTCAGCCTTGAATTTGGTGCGGCGAATGGTTTCAAGCGGTGAAGCTATGGTGCGGGTCACGTCGGAGAGGGCAAGCCCAAGCGTCTTGGTGCCCGCATCGATACCAATCAGGCGGCGCATGGCAGGAAGAGAGCCTGCAAAGTGCTCCACATCTTCCGTGGTGGAGCCCAGGGGCGCGGGAGTTGCGCTGTCTTTGGGTGTAGCAGGGGCGGTCATTCAGCGGTGCCTTTATGGTGCGATCATTGCGCGCCAGTGTGGCCATTAGGGGAGTTGGCAGCGAGAGAGTTGTTGATCGCGCTGGGCACCTTATACTCCTTGTTCAAATTCAATCCAGTTCCAAACAAGCCAAGAGGCCAAGTTCATGAAGATCACGTGGCTCGGACATTCTGCGTTTCGCGTCGAGATTGGAAGCGCGGCTGTGCTGATCGATCCGTTTTTGAAGAACAACCCCACGTTCGAGGCATCGGGCGTGGATTGGGGGGATGCAGTCGAAGGCGCAACCCACGTGGTTCTGACACATGGTCACGGCGACCACGTAGGCGACACAGTCGAGATCGCGCAGCAAACGGGTGCCAAGGTCGTTACCAACTATGATCTTTGCATGTGGCTTGCCAAACAGGGCGTGACCACTTTCGACCCCATGAATACAGGCGGCACGACGGATCAGGGTGACTTCAAGGTGAGCCTGGTACGGGCGGATCATTCCGCCGGCCTTGTGGAAATGGATGTGGGCTATCCTCTGGGGAGTGCAAACGGCGTTGTGCTCACACCCAATGATGGACCCGTGCTGTTCCACATGGGCGACACGGATATTTTCTCCGACATGGCGTTGATTCATGAAATCTGGGCGCCCGAGATCGGCATCGTGCCAATAGGTGACCGCTTCACCATGGGGGCCCGCACAGCATCAATGGCGTGCGAACGCTACTTCAAGTTCAAATCAGTGATTCCGTGTCACTATGGGTCTTTCCCAATCATCGACCAAAGTGCCGATGCTTTTGTCGCGGCCGCTACAGGCCAGAAGGTAGTGGTGCCGAAGGTTGGGGTCGCGTTCGACGTGTAGGGCCTGGGTCTTAAGGTCCTGGGCAGGCCCGCACCGAATGTGCTTGCCTAGGGTCCGAACCCTAGGGCCGCTTTTGCACGGCGGTTGAGCCTGAAGAATTCTGTTTGCCTGCCAATTATACCGGCTTGGGAGCGGGGCTGATGGGCGTTTGCCGCTTGCCTGCGCGGTTGCGTGGGCGGGGCTTCGTCGTTATGAGAGCGGTCAGGGCTCCAGGGGCGCTCTTTTTCGCTCCTGTACAGCCGATGAAATACTTGATCACACCATGCGAGGGATCATGCACGTCGATGAGACGACCGTCCGGCGCATTGCGCGCCTGGCACGGATAAAAATCACCGATGCGGAAGCCAAGGGGCTGGAAAAAGAGCTCAGTGGCATCCTCGACTGGGTTGAGCAACTCAAAGAGGTTGATACCGACTCCGTCGAACCCATGACGCGAGTTGTGGCACAGGACCTCAAGATGCGCGACGACCTGGTTACCGACGGTGCCAAGTCTGACGACATCGTCAAGAATGCGCCTGAGAGCGAAGACCATTTCTTCGTTGTGCCGAAGGTCGTGGAGTAGGTCATTTCTTGATGCCGCCGTCAGGAAAGACCAGCATGGGCTCAGGCAATCGTGAAAGCACATTGCTCGCGGGGCCGATGATAGCAATGCGAAACGGCAAACGAGAAGACGCCAAGGGGAAAACAATACTGTGACGGACCTGACAAAGCTAACGCTGAAGGACGCGCGCGCAGGGCTCCTGCAAAAGGAGTTCTCGGCCGTTGAATTGGCCGAAGCGCATCTTGCGGCAATAGAGAAAGGCAACCAGGCACTCAACGCCTATGTGCTGGTGACGCCCGAGCATGCGTTGGCGCAGGCCAAGGCCAGCGATGAACGGTTGGCGAATGGTACAGCCGGTGCGCTCGAAGGCTTGCCGATTGGACACAAGGATCTGTTCTGCACGAGCGGGATCCGCACCACCGCCTGCTCCAAGATTCTCGGTGACTTCAAACCACCTTATGAATCAACCGTGGGACAGAATTTGTGGGATGCCGGTGCCGTCATGCTCGGCAAGCTCAATAATGACGAATTCGCAATGGGCTCATCAAACGAGACAAGTGCGTTTGGTGCCGTGGTGTCACCGTGGCGGCGGTGCGATGCTGATGGCAATGCGAGTCAGGACAAGCTTGTGCCCGGTGGATCCTCAGGTGGTTCGTCTTCCGCAGTAGCAGCCAACCTTTGCCTTGCCGCGACAGCCACTGATACAGGCGGGTCGATCCGTCAACCCGCAGCGTTGACAGGGACTGTGGGCGTTAAACCGACCTACGGGCGGTGTTCGCGTTGGGGTATCGTTGCGTTTGCTTCTTCGTTGGACCAGGCTGGCCCCATTGCGCGGACTGTCGAAGATGCCGCGATGATGCTTTCCGTCATGGCAAGCCATGATCCCAAGGATTCCACGTCAATTGATGCTCCCGTGCCGGACTACGTTGCGGAGATGAAAGGGAGCCTGAAGGGGCTCAGGGTCGGTGTGCCAAAGGAATACCGTGTCGAGGGAATGTCCATCGAGATACAGGCTCTGTGGGGGCAGGGTATTGCATGGCTCAAGGATGCTGGAGCAACGGTTCAAGAAATAAGCCTGCCGCATACCAAATACGCATTGCCGGCCTATTACATTGTTGCTCCGGCGGAAGCCTCCTCCAATCTGGCGCGTTATGACGGTGTGCGTTACGGGTTGCGCGTCAAGGGTGAGGATCTCATCGACACCTATGAGAATACGCGTGCCGCCGGGTTTGGCGCTGAAGTCAAACGGCGCATCCTGATAGGGACATACGTGCTGTCGGCAGGCTACTATGATGCCTACTATCTCAAGGCGCAGAAAGTGCGCACGCTTATCAAGCGCGACTTTGATGATGCCTGGGGCAAGGTTGATGTCGTGCTGACGCCAACGACACCTTCGCCGGCATTCGCTTTAGGTGAGAAGTCGGGTGACCCGCTTGCCATGTACCTGGAGGACATCTTCACGGTGACGGTTAATATGGCCGGGCTGCCGGGCATTTCCGTACCGGCAGGGCTATCCAGCCAGGGTACGCCATTGGGCTTGCAGTTGATTGGCAAGCCATTCGATGAAAGTACGCTCTTCAAGGCCGGCAAAGTGATCGAGGACGCGGCCGGGCGGCTCAGCCCGCCTGAAGCATGGTGGTTCGGTTGAACGAGGTCACGGGTTCCAGGGTGGATGAGGATGGCGACATGAGATATTGGAGAGCGCGATGAGTGACAATCCAGCGCCGGGCAAGGCTCCCAAAGAGTGTTTCGAGATGAGCGATGTCCGCGATGAAATCGACAGAATCGATCGGGCGCTCGTCGATCTTATCGCACAACGTTTTTCATACGTGGACCGTGCCTGGCAGATCAAGCAGGACGGCACGGAAGGTGCGGTGGTGCCGTGGCGTATTCAGCAGGTCATCGACAAGGTCAAAGTGCGCGCGGAAGAAAAGGACGTTTCGCCAGCATTGGTCGAGGCGTTGTGGCGGCAGATGATTGGCTGGTTCATCCAATATGAGGAGGAGCGTCTGCGCCAGCATTTCGAGGGTCGCGGTGGCAACACTGATCCTGCCGTACAAAAGCCGTAAGAGTTGCCTCCCGCCAGCGCAAGCTCCACCTGGAATGGGGTGCAGGCCAAACCGCGTACACTTCGGCTGAACATGCTCTAAACCAACGCAGCCCCAGAAATTGGCGAGGCTCTTTCCGATGTTTGATTTGCAGACGTTTCATCCCGCGACACTGGTGCTGCTGGCAGCGCTTAATCCTGCGGTGATCGTCGTTGCGTTTGTGATGGGGCTAAAGGCCGACCAATGGCAGAAATTGATCGTTGCGGCATTGGCTGCTTCGCTCGCAGGATTCCTACTGCTGTATTTCGCGATTTTTGTTGGCGCGATTCGCGCTTCCAGCATTGGTGGTGAAGCAGGAATTGTCGCCCTGCAGATCCTGTTCGGCCTCGCGTGGGCTGGGGCGGGCTACGGGCTTGCCAAAGTCATGCGTCGGCAACATTAGATCACGTTCACTTTTCACGGAATCGCGCACGCGCTCTATTTTCTTTTGTTTTGAGCATGTTCTTTACGCCGAACCGCGTGCACTTGGGCTGAACAGCCTGCTAAAGTGCACTGTGAATTTCCAGGTTCACCCCCGCTGGGCAAACGAGTGATTGTGTTCCTGAACCGTGTTGCTTCTCGCATAACCCAGGCAGCCGGTTGCGCGGCACCTTGCCTCGCTGAAACTATGGGCCTGTATTCCTATAGTCCTGGTAAGCTGTTTTGATACAAACCGGAATGGATACATGGATTTCATAAACGACATCATGCGCGGCGGTCTTTCCGACAAGCTGCCCTATATCATAGGGCTTGGCCTGATTGGTTTTCTGGCATTCAGAATGTTTGCCGGGGGCGCGGCTGCCGGTGAAGTGATATCGCCCAAGGATGCAAATGAAAAAGCCATGAGCGGTGATGTCGTACTGGTTGATGTGCGCACACCACAAGAGTGGCAGCAGACCGGACTGCCGGCATCCGGCCATGCGATCACCATGCATCAGGCCGGGCCTGAATTCGTGAAGCAGCTTGATGCAGCACTTGGTGGCGACCGCTCCAAACCGCTTGCCATCATATGCCGCACCGGTAACCGCACCAGCAAGCTGGTGGGGCCGCTGGAGAAAGCCGGTTACACGCGCATCCTCAATGTTGCAGAGGGCATGGTTGGCGGGCGCTTTGGGCCAGGTTGGATCAAGACTGGCTTGCCCATGCGGAAGTACAAAGCAGGCGAGAGCGCACCCAGCATTATTGCGACGCAGAAGTAGTGACATCGGTTGCGTCAGCTTGATGTGACTGGATGCTGCTCGTTGTTCTCACGGTATCTTTATGACGAATGACGGGTATGTCGCTACCGCTTGGGAGCTTTTGGCATCGCCATCAGCGGGTGGGGCGAGCGACTTTGCGCGTGGTGCTGCTGCGGGTACGCGCTGCATCTTGGCGCCGGGGGTGTTGCACTTGCCGTTGTCCCAGTAGTCGCGCGCTGTTGATGACACCACACCCTCATACATCGAATAATGCACGAGCTTGTTGACGCCGCCGAAATTGGGTTTCTCCATCAGCGTCTTCATTGCTTCGGACATAACCTTTGCGGCGTCTTCGAGTGTCAGGCTTTCGTAGCCTGACAGCTTGCATTGTTTGACGACGAACAGCCAGTCGTGGAGCAGGAATGCGGGCGCATAGCCCCACGGAGAATAGGCTTTTATGACGCGCAGGGCTTGCGGAACTGAGCCGCCGTCGGTGAACATCGCTTGTGGCTGGATAACTGTGCCATCAGAGCGCTTGAAGGTGAGGGGATCGGTTGGGTCGGGTTCGTAGATGAACTGGTCCTGCCCCACCCAGGTAATGCGGATGGTGCCTTTCAGTTCGCCGGATTTGGTCTGCTCATAATGCCAGCCATAAATCATCTCCAGGCAGCCACCCAGGCCAATTGCCGCTGTAACGGCTAATGCCAATCCAGGCCATTTTCCCATCGTCCTGCCTCGCATTTTGCCCCCGTAGCATGATAATTCAAAAACTTGACCGTCGGCGTCCCGCAGCCTAAAGCGTGGAGCGATTTATAGGGTTTACCTATCACGCTTTAGGCCTTTGTTTTTACGCATGTCGTTACCCGCAAAACCGGTTCCCACTTTTGCGCGACATGCGGTAGGCAGAAGGCGCAAACGAACTCGACCGGAGGCTGCACGAAACTGCCATGACAAACAAGGCGTCCAGCGCAACACAAAGTAATCTAATTCCTGGCGCTACAGGTGACTGGGAGGTGGTCGTCGGCATGGAGGTGCACGCGCAGGTCAACTCGCGTGCGAAGTTGTTTTCCGGCGCCTCCACCGAATTTGGCGGCGAACCTAATGATCATGTGTCGCTCGTTGATGCGGCGATGCCGGGGATGCTGCCGGTCATCAACAAGGAATGCGTTGCCCAGGCGATCCGTACAGGCCTTGGGCTCAAGGCCGAGATCAACCTTAAAAGTGTTTTTGACCGGAAGAACTATTTCTATCCGGACCTGCCGCAGGGTTACCAGATCTCACAATACAAGCAGCCGATCGTTGGTGAGGGCGAGATCGAGATCGACGTTGATGGTGGCGCCAAGAAAGTTGGTATTGAGCGGCTGCATCTGGAACAGGATGCGGGAAAGTCGATCCACGACCAGCATCCTGAGTTTTCCTATGTCGATCTCAACCGGTCCGGCGTGGCTTTGATGGAGATCGTGTCGCGGCCAGATTTGCGCTCGGCCAAGGAAGCGCAAGCCTACGTGACAAAGCTCCGCACGATCTTGCGCTATCTTGGTACCTGTGACGGTGACATGGAGAAGGGCAATTTACGCGCGGACGTGAATGTTTCGGTGCGGCGACCTGGCGAGGAGTTCGGCACGCGTTGCGAGATCAAGAACGTTAATTCGATCCGCTTCATTGGCCAGGCGGTTGATATTGAGGCGCGGCGTCAGATCGACATCATCGAGGATGGCGGCACCATCGACCAGGAAACGCGGTTGTTTGATGCTGCCAAGGGCGAGACGCGTTCAATGCGCTCCAAGGAAGAAGCGCACGATTATCGCTATTTTCCCGATCCCGATCTTTTGCCACTTGAGTTCACGCAAGACTACGTCGATGAACTGGCCAAAGACCTGCCGGAGTTGCCTGACGAGAAAAAAACACGTCTGATCGGTGACTACAGTTTGACCGACTACGATGCGAGTGTGCTGGTTGCGGAGCGCGAGCGGGCTGATTTCTTCGAGGCGGCGGCCAAGGGGCGTGATGGCAAACAGACGGCCAACTTCGTCATCAATGAATTGCTCGGCCGCCTCAACAAGGAAGGTCACGAC
>JBKEAX010000467.1:0-5117 GCA_047972825.1 Hyphomicrobiaceae bacterium
ATAAGCAAAGCCTTTGCATTGAAAATAATGGAAAGGTATTTTCATGCGAAATAAGTCGGAAAGGCTTCAGTCGCGATACACTGGCAAAACCGCCTGAGTGTACGGACAGAAAACGAGTGACCTGCCTCCGCCCCAAGGCTCACACCCGGAAAAGAAGAAGGGCGCAGTCCCTCCCCGGGCTGCGCCCTCAAATTCCGGTCGGCCACTGGGGGGAAGCGGGGACCGGGATCAGGAGTAGCAGTGCAGTAAGGCCATATAGCCATAGGCAGCATGCACGCACTCTGAACGGCCCATTCATCTGCTGTTCATCAAATTGGCATCGGCCAGAAAACCAAAAGCCCAACAGGATAGGTGTTGAAATTCAATTCAATTGCAAAATTTCTTCGCGTAAAATCTCAAGTTCAAGCCATTCCGTTTCAGCGTCCGAGAGCGCATTTTGAACAACAGCGAGCCGCTCCGTAGCAGCCGAGAACGCTTCCGCGTTCAAGGTGAAAAACGCAGGATCAGCAATCTTGCCTTCAAGCTCGGCAATTTCAGCTTGTAGTTTGGCTATCTCACCTGGGAGCTTCTCCAGCGCGTGTTTCTCCTTGAAGGAAAGCTTCCTCTTTGGTTGTGGTTCTTCTGCTAGGCTACTCGAAGGCCCAGCTCCTTTTGATGCGCCACCCGCGCTTGAGATTTCACTCTGCAGCACCTGAACTGTTTCAGCGCGCTCCACACCCACAGGTAGGGGCCTGCCGCGTTGTGTCAGCATGTCTGTATAGCCGCCGGCATATTCAATCCAACGACCTTCACCATCGAAAGCCACTGTTGAAGTCACGACGCGATCGAGAAAATCGCGATCATGGCTGACGAGCAGAACCGTGCCTTCATAATCAGCCAGCAACTCTTGCAAGAGATCCAGCGTTTCCAGATCCAGATCATTGGTCGGCTCATCCAGAACAAGCAGGTTCGAGGGCAAAGCCAGCGCCCGGGCCAGCATAAGCCGCGCACGCTCCCCACCTGAAAGCACCGATACCGGCGAACGGACCTGCTCAGGCAGAAACAGAAAGTCCTTCATGTAACTGCCAACATGGCGTGGCTTGCCATTGACGATCACCTGATCGCCGCGCCCACGCGTCAGCGCTTCAGCAACCGTCCAGGAGGGATCGAGTTCATCGCGTTTTTGATCCAACACCACCATTTCGAGGCCGGTACCTAGCCGAACCATCCCCGCATCCGGAGCCAGGGCTCCAGTAAGCAGCTTGATAAGAGTTGTCTTGCCCGCGCCGTTCGGTCCGACAAACCCGATTTGATCGCCGCGCATGATGCGAATGGAGAAATCATCAACGGCGATACGGTCGGAAAAAGCCTTGCTGATACCCGACGCCTCAATCACAAGCTTGCCAGATTGCTGCGCTTCGGAAGCTTCCAGTTTCACGCTACCGTCGACGCTGCGGCGTTCGCGGCGTTGCTGACGCAGATCAGCCAATTCGCGAACGCGGCGAACATTGCGCTTGCGTCGTGCAGTAACACCGCCGTGCATCCATTTTTCCTCACGCACGATCTTGCGATCGAGCTTGTGAGCATCGCGCTCCTCTTCCGATAGAATTTCATCTCGCCAGGTTTCAAAGCCGGAAAAACCAGCCTCCATGCGCCGCGTAATGCCGCGATCGAGCCAGACAGTCATCCGTGAAAGCCTCTCCAGAAACCGGCGGTCGTGGCTGATAAGAAGGATGGCCGATTTCAGCCCGGCCACCGTCCGCTCAAGCCACTCAATCGCTGGCAGGTCGAGATGATTGGTCGGCTCATCCAGCAGCAGCACATCAGGCCGTGAGGCAATAGCCTGCGCCAGCGCAGCCCGGCGCGCCTCGCCACCCGACAAGCGCCCAACATCCTCTTCACCCGTAAGCCCGAGGTCATTCAGCGCCTGCCGCGCCACATAAGGATCGTCCGTCGGCTTCAACCCGGCTTCGGCAAATTCCAGCGTCGTTTGATAGCCTGTGAAATCGGTTTCCTGAGACAGGTAGCGGACAACCGCACCAGGATGCACAAAGCGCTCTCCATCATCGGGCTGCACCATGCCAGCCGCGATCTTCAACAACGTTGATTTGCCAGAACCGTTGCGGCCGACAAGGGCAATGCGATCACCCGGCGCAACGATCAGCTCAGCAGACGTGAGCAGCGGCGTGCCACCAAACGACAGTGCAATATTCTGCAAAGTAAGAAGCGGTGCCGTCGCCACCTTCAAGACCTCCTGTCCAGAGTTTAGGCAAGACGCAACCCAAATGGTCATGACGTGGCGCGTTGCATGCTGGAGCCTTGCCGCTGTGATGCCAAAAATCACGATTTTCTGCAAACCTGTTCAAAACCCCAGGCCTAGCCCTGCGGCTCCTTGGTTCTTGCATCACGGCGCCGTTGGACGCGATAATGTGGAAAAATGCAAGTTCGCCTGTACGACAGCCTTCGTGGTCAGGCGGGCGGAAGGAAACGATGAGTAAGCCACCCGATCTAGTCTGCAAGGCCTGCAAGATGGCGCCTTACCCGCCGGATGCACCTTTGCATCCCGAAACAGGGCTGCCCAAAGGCTGGGTCACCCGCAAGATTAATGGAAATACTTACACTCTTTGTGACTGCTGCGGCGACATCAAGCACTTCAAAGGCGGAATTTCCGCCTACCTGCAAGAAAATCTCGGCCTGCCGGAATACGCCATCTGCGAATTCGATGAGCACGCTAGCGGTGGTTTTTTTCGTAACCGCACGCGCGGCTGAGCCTTGGATCGCGCTCCACCACAAAGCGATAGAGAATGCAGGCCAAACACACCCACGGCAACGGAAAGTGAGCCGCAAATGAAGATCCGGTGTGAGGCCTGCGGTGCCGAGCATGAAGTTGAGGTGACTGGACCCACGCTGCTCAAGGATGCCCTGCCGCAAGGATGGCGGCCAAGACGTATTGATAGGAGAGTGTATATCCTCTGCGATGTGTGCGGCAACATCCGCCAGTTCGTCGGCGGGTTGTCGCCATATCTGCGCGACAGGCTTGGCCTCGTCGGCGCACAGTTTGAAATTGAAACACCGGAATACACCGACATCCCCGAAGATTGGTTCGACCATTGCCGGGGCACGCCGATGAAGCGCTGCAAACCGAAGGACTAGCCGTCTAATCGATTGCCGCCGCACCAGTATTGGGTTCAGCCCGAAGCAACGGAGGAACACATGTCCGACCTTGACATCAACAAGCTGATTGCCGCGCAGGATCCTGACGTCGACGTCGAAAAGCTTTCAAGATCAAATGACATCGCCAGCTGGTCGAAAGAGCAGGCCGTTGACCAGGCGAAAGCCGATGGAATCTCTTTTGGTGACGATCATTGGAAGGTTATTGAACTGCTACGCGCCTACTATATCGAGCATGGCAGTGAGAACAGCGCCAGGGAGATCGCCGAGATGCTCAACGATGCATTCCAGACGCAAGGTGGCAGACGCTACCTCTATCAACTGTTTCCAGGCGGTCCGGTATCACAAGGCTCGCGCCTGGCCGGCGTCCCCGTGCCTCACGATGCACAAAGCGCTTCGTTCGGTTCCAGCTTCTAGAGCATGTTCAGCCGAAGTGTACACGGTTCGGCGTGAAGAACATGCTCCAAACGAAAGAGCATGCTCCGCCGAAGTGTATGCGGTTTGGCGTGAAGAACATCCTCAAAAGAAAATAGAGCGCGTGCTCGATTCCGTGAAACGTGAACGCGATCCAATCTTTGGACCCAAAACGCACCAGAGTTATAGGCTGCCCTTGGTAGCCCCACTCACCCGTCCGTCGGCAACACTGATCATATTGCACAAAAGCACACAACGGCACCGCGATCACATCGTGCTGCCCGATTAACCAGCCACAGCCCACAAACACCAGGATCGACTTGCAAAGCTACAAACACATAGCCAGACCGTTTTCACGTCCAGCAGGTTCATTATGCCCCATCTCATTCCATTAAGCCGCCTTGCCCGCCTGGTTGGGGCTTCACGGGCACAGCTTCAGAAAATGGTCAAGAATGGAGAGCTTGCAACGTTCGACGGGCAAGTAGATCTGGACGAGGTGCTTCGCCACTTTCCCGACGTCAAACTCAACGACGAAGCAGAACTGCAACGCGTCGAGGAGATCAAGGAACAAGCACTTCGCAAGAAGCCACAGGAGGATCTGCCCGATGCGCATGTGCTGCATGAACGCTTGCGGCTATTGGGTCGCGACTATGCTGCGCTTCGGGTGAAATTGAGTCACTACGAGCGTACTGTTGGCTGGATCGCAGAGAGACTGTCCGAAGCGGAGGAAGAAGGTGAGACAAATAAGGGTTTTACCAATGCGTTCATGCAATGGCTGCGACGGCAACTCGAAACAACACCTGCCGACCTGGAGCGCCTGGAAGTACTGTTGGCCAAGGAACGAATAATGCGCGTAACAAACACCCAGGTAACATTGCTTCCCGGACAGCAGACGTTCGAGGTGAATGGAAATGAGTCACTCCTGGAAGCGGGGCTGCGCGCCGGCCTCCCACTGCCCTACGGATGCTCCAACGGGACCTGCGGCGAATGCAAATGCCGTGTCGCCAAGGGTGAAGTTGTCAAGGTCCGCCCCCACGACTTCATGTTGACGGAAACCGAACAACAGCAAGGCTACACGCTTGCATGTTCCTACACGCCCGTCAGCGATATTAACTTGGAAGTTGCAACTGGCGGTCCCGCAGATATTCCCGAGCAAACCATCCGCGCGCGTGTACGCGATGTTGAAGTTCTAGGTGGTCAGCGTATCGCCGTGCACCTTATGACCTCACGCGCGGAGCGCCTGCGCTACCTTGCCGGACAACTGGTGGAGATCAACGTCAACGGCAAGCGTCGCACCGTCCCGGCCGCAAGCTGCCCATGTGACGAACGCCGCCTTGAGGTGCATGTCCAATGCCACACGCCACCTGACGATGAGAGTTTGCGCGGGCCATTCGCGTCACTCATGCGGAACACCGACGTGACAGTCAGAGGCCCACTTGGCAGCTTCGTTCTGGATGATGCATCACAACGTGCCGTGGTACTGGTTGCTCAAGGAGCCGGCTTTGCACAAATCAAGAGCATGCTGCAACACGCGTTGTCGCTGGAGAACGCGC
>JBKEAX010000470.1:0-2230 GCA_047972825.1 Hyphomicrobiaceae bacterium
ACGGGCACGACCACGACCATTCCGGACACGAGTGCTGCGGGCATGAGCATGGCAGCCATGGGCATGAGCATCACGGGCATCATAACGACGACGGCGCCCAACAAGCTCACCTGCACAATCATGACACCACCCACAAACATGACACTCACAAGCACGGCGCGCATGGGAGTGAAGCGCACGAACACGATGCGCATCACCATCACCACCATCATGGTGAAGAGTGCGGCTGCGGCCATGCTCAGATTCCATCGCCCGAGCCACTCACCGGGCCCTGGTCCTGGCCGCCTGCGCTCGCAATTGCGTTCTCCGTAGGCATTCGCCCTTGCACAGGCGCGATCATCGTCCTGGTCTTTGCCATTTCACAGGGTCTGATGTGGGCAGGCGTCTTTGCAACCTTCACCATGGCGATTGGCACAGCCATTACCGTGTCCTTTCTTGCTGCAATGGCCGTCGGGTCGCGCGATCTCGCCACACGTCTGGCCGGCAAGGAAAGCCGCTGGGGCTGGCGTATCGAACGCACAGCAGGAATTGGCGGGGCGCTCTTGGTTATCGGTCTGGGGGCGACGTTCTTCATGGGCTCGCTGCAACCGGCCACACCATTCTAGGGTCCCGCACCCTAGATCCTGTCTGGCTCAAGCAGACTCTAGATCGCCTACACTTCGGCTGAACATGCTCTTATCTCTGGAGCATGTTCTTCACGCCGAACCGCGTACACTTCGGCTGAACATGCTCTTGACGTCTTGAGTTTGCCTCCGATTGGAGCTGCACACAAATGAACAAAAGTGCATCATGGGGAAGAAGGTAACCGCGCGTTGCGAATTTTCAAATCCGCTCCTCACGCATTAGGGTCCGGACGCTAGCGTCCGGACCCTAAGCCTTTAGAACTACGTATGCCGCTATTACAAAATAGCTGCACACTTTTGCGTGACATACATTTCAGATGGCGTTCTGGTTAGATGCTGTTCTGGAAGACTGACGTTTGAGGTCCTTCGCCCTGAAATCAAACCTCAGATCCAGAACATTAACGCCTAAAAATCACCTTTGGCACCGCGCTCCAAAATGCTGAGCATGATATTCTTGACGCCGACGGCTTCATCCTTGACTTCTGCGGGCAAGGGTTTGCCACCATGGATCATCATGTCCATGTTGAGCGTGTAGAGCCACAATGCACCGGTCTTGTCCTCTAGCAACGAAATGCGGCATGGCAGGTAGGCAGAGTAGGCATCGGAGAAGTCAATCATTTTTGCTGCGGTGAGCGGATTGCAGAACAGATAGATCTTCAGTTTGCGCCACGGCTTACCTTGCATCGCCTCGATCTGTTCGCCTAACGGCAGCGCGCCAACGTCCTTGATGTTGAGCTCAGCGGCAACAGATTTGATGGATTGGTCGACCTCCTCAAAGCTGAGTTCCTCGGCAACCTTCGCCTTCCAAACCGTTGCTTCAGCCGGATTGCCTGTTTTCAGTAGCTTGTCGACCATTTCCTTATATGTGTCTGCAGCCTTGGAATCGAAATCCGCAAACTGGCTGACAGAGCTGCCGTGGCTGGCGTACATGTAGGTCGCGCCACCTATTGCGACGAGACCAATGATCGCAAGCAGGTTCCGGATGAATGCAAACATAGGCGTTTCCCTGAATCTATTTTGATTGAAGCTGTGGGCTGCGCACTAACGCCACCCAGTTGATGATGAGGACAATGATTGGAGCTGGCAACACAAAGTTGGCGTAAACTGTTCAGGATCCAGTTTCATTGGCGAACCCTTCGAAGAATAAAACGCAAATATAAAATGCTACACTTCACCGTGGTCTTGCATACTTTCGCAACGCAGCATTACAAATTCGCTTTAAGCCGGCACGAAACCTGCTGTGATAACTTCCGTCATGCGCCATATCACCTGTGCCGTCTAAGCGGCATATTCACGCAATTGCATTTTTTGATTGAGCCTGATGCTGGCTTTAGACAGGTTATCTCGCCAACCGCGTGATGCGACATGACCTAAACCCACCAAGCGGCTTCGACACTTCATTGCAAAACAATGCCAAAAGGCAGCCAGACACCAGATACATTGGGAGAACACTCGAATGAAAGATTTCATGATCAATATGATGGCGGCCATGATGCCGTACATGAAACCGCTGATGTGGTTAGGCGTCATTGCAGCAGCACTTGGGCTTGTTCTGCTTATCGTGCACATTGTAACACGTGCCAACACAGGCGGATGGGTTCTTCTCA
>JBKEAX010000472.1:0-2034 GCA_047972825.1 Hyphomicrobiaceae bacterium
CAGACCTATAAAGCCGAACTGTCGCTCGTTGCTGGTCTCGTCATTGTTGTGTTCGGTTCCCATTTTCTTGGCGTCTTGCACATCAATGCGCTCTACGCCGAGAAGCGCTACCAGGCCGATACGCAGGGCGCGAGCTATCTTGGCGCCTATGTCATCGGCCTGGCTTTTGCGTTCGGCTGGACGCCTTGTGTTGGTCCCATTCTCGCGACCGTGCTCGCGCTGGCGGCAAATGATGGTTCGCTGACGACGGGCGTCACCATGCTGGCGGCCTATTCGCTTGGCCTGGGTGTACCGTTCATCCTGGCTGCCGTAGCGATCAAGCCGTTCCTCAGCTTCATGCATCGGTTCCGCAGGCATCTGGGAACGATGGAAAAGATCATGGGCCTGTTGCTGGTTCTGACCGGCTTGTTGTTCATGGGTGGTTTCCTGTCCGACGTTAAAACCAAACTGATCGATGTCGTGCCCGCACTTGGGCCGATTGCTGGAACGATTGGGATGGTGTTTCTGCTGGCTGGCGTCGTTGGCGTATTCATGTCTTCGCGTGCAGTCATGATCCTGGGGTTCTTGTTCTTGATTATCGGCATGACGCTGATCGGTGGTTCGATCAACGCCTTCGGACAATGGCTGATCGAAACGTTCCCGGGCCTGGGTATGATCGAGAGCTATGTCACGCCTGATGGTTTGCAGAACGAAATCATGCGCAAGGGCGCCGAATAGCTGTCGAATGAACAGGACTCTCAGGTATTGCTGTACTCATTTGTTCGTTTGATATGCTTGAACGCCCAATGAATTAGATCACGTTCACGTTTCACGGACTCGCGAACGCGCTCTATGTTCTTTTATTTCTCGCCGTGTTCTTCACGCCGAACCGCGTACACTTCGGCTGAACATGCTCTAATGGGGCAAGCCGCCTTGATCTCGGCCGCTCCTGGAAACGTATTTTGACCAAGACACCGCCAATAGCATTGACGATCGCCGGTTCTGACAGTTCGGGCGGCGCCGGCATTCAGGCCGATCTGAAAACATTCACCGCGCTTGGCGTCTATGGTGCCAGCGTGATTGCGGCGCTGACGGCGCAGAACACGCGCGGTGTCAACGGCGTCCTGGCCGTCCCTCCCGAATTCATTGCCTCGCAGTTGGATGCGGTGGCAAGCGACCTCAACATCGCTGCTACCAAGACGGGCATGCTAGGGGAGGCATCTGCAGTTGCGGCGGTATGCGACGGGTTCGAACGGTACGACCTTGGAGCCGTCGTGGTGGACCCGGTCATGGTGGCAACCAGCGGCGATGTGCTGCTGGCACGTGATGCCATCACCCTGGTGAAAAGCCGTCTCATTCCCATGGCGACCGTCATCACGCCCAATCTTGGCGAAGCGGCCACGTTGCTTGGCACAAAAGCGGCTACGACTATGGCGGACATGGAGAGGCAGGCGCGTGACCTTCTGGCGCTTGGGTGCGGTGCTGTACTGCTCAAGGGCGGTCATATGAGCGGCAAGGAGGCCGTTGATATTTTGGTGCAGCGGGTGACACCGAACGAACCAGTACGTCTTTCATCGCCCCGCGTCGCAACCAACAACACGCACGGCACGGGCTGCACGCTTGCTGCCGCCATCGCAGCAAATCTGGCGATGGGTTTAGGTCTGGTGGAAGCTGTCAGAGCGGCAAAAGAGTTCCTGACGGCTGCGCTGGAAAGCGGGTGGGACTTAAAAATTGGCGCGGGCTCGGGCCCGGTGGACCATTTGTTCAAGATGCGCCCTGCCAAGCCGAATGCGCGGTGAGGGCTGGCTGGTTCTTTGATCATTGAACAGTGTGTGGCATGCCAGCATCTCTCCGTGAGATTGACACAGGCTGTTACAACATGTGGCTTGCCAACGTGCACAGAGTCTAGGCATGCTCCTGCCATCGCCGGTGACGATCCGGCTCCGATCTTCCGGGGGGAAGGCCAAGCGCGACATGAACCGCTGCTTGGTTCGGCTGAAAACCGGTCTGGCTTAGCCAGACCGGTTTTTTCGTTTTGCTGGAAGATCCTTTTTT
>JBKEAX010000483.1:0-13354 GCA_047972825.1 Hyphomicrobiaceae bacterium
AGGGTCCGGCCCCAGGGTTGGGGACGTCACAGCGAACTTCGGAGAACGATATGCCAACTGCGACCGATGCAGACGCCAAACACAATGCCAAGAAGGCCAAGGTCAAAGCCGCGCGCGACAAGATGATGGCCGAGAAAGTCGATGGCAAGGGCTTGATTATCGTTCACACGGGCACCGGTAAAGGCAAGTCGTCCTCAGGCTTCGGCATGATCGTAAGATGCATCGCCCACGGCATGCCGTGCGCAGTTGTCCAGTTCATCAAGGGCGCATGGGACACGGGAGAGCGCCGCCTTCTGACCAGCAACTTCGGCGACCTGTGCCAATTCCACGCGATGGGCGAAGGTTTCACCTGGGAAACACAGGACCGACAGCGTGACATAGCCGCTGCACAGGCTGGATGGGCAAAGGCAAAGGAACTTATTCGCGACCCCGCTATCCGTCTGGTCCTGCTTGACGAGATCAACATCGCGCTCAGGTATGACTACCTCGATGCAAATGAAGTTGTCGATTTCCTGAGAACCGAAAAGCCGCCGCTCAACCACGTCGTTCTGACAGGCCGCAACGCCAAGCCTGAGTTGGTTGAGGCCGCAGACCTCGTCACCGAGATGACGCTCGTCAAACATCCCTTCCGTGACGGCACCAAGGCTCAGGCCGGCGTGGAATTCTGAGGACAAAAAACCAGATGGCGCGCGCACTCATGATCCAGGGGGCGGGCTCCAACGTTGGCAAATCCCTGATCGTTGCCGGCCTTTGCCGCGCCGCCGTCAGGCGCGGCTTCAACGTTGCCCCCTTCAAGCCACAGAACATGTCGAACAACGCTGCTGTCACGATCGATGCTGGCGAGATTGGACGCGCCCAGGCCCTTCAGGCCATGGCTGCCCAGCGCGATCCTATTGTTGACATGAACCCCGTTCTGCTGAAGCCGGAAACCGACGTCGGTGCCCAAGTCATCGTCCAGGGAAAACGGCTCGCGACAGTCAAGGCGCGCGCCTACTCGGACCTGAAACCGCAACTCATGCAAGCGGTGCTGCAAAGCTTCGAGAGGTTGAAGAGCACAGCCGACCTCGTCATTGTCGAAGGTGCTGGCAGCCCCGCGGAAATCAACCTGCGCAAGGCTGACATCGCCAACATGGGATTCGCGGAGCATGCTAACGTTCCAGTTGTTCTTGCTGGCGATATCGACCGGGGTGGCGTCATTGCTCAAATCGTTGGAACCAAGGCTGTGCTCGACCCGCGCGACGCCGGTCGCATCGCAGGCTTCATCATAAACAAATTCCGCGGTGATCCATCGCTGTTCGACGACGGCTATGCCTACATCGAGAAGGCCACCGGCTGGCGTGGATATGGCGTTGTGCCGTTTTTCCCTTCCGCTGCTGACCTGCCTGCTGAAGATGCGCTCGACCTTGAAACGCGCCCGCGCGATGTTCCTTTCAAAATCGCCTGGCTGGCTTTGTCACGCATCGCAAACTTCGACGACATTGATCCATTAAAGCAGGAGCCGGGCGTCAGCCTGCATATGGTGTGCGCCGGTCAGCCCATTCCCGGCGATGCGGATCTCGTCATCATTCCCGGAACCAAATCCACACGCAGCGATCTCGCTTTTCTGAGAGCCCAGGGTTGGGACATCGATCTTGCAGCGCATGTCCGGCGCGGCGGCCGCGTGCTTGGCATCTGTGGCGGCTACCAGATGCTGGGACGTACAATTGCCGACCCGCAGGGGATAGAGGGTGCACCTGGAACATCGCCTGGTCTCGGCCTGCTTGATGTGGAAACCACAATGAGCGGCGACAAACGACTGTCGCGCACCTCCGCCCGGCATGTGGCGACCAGCCTTTCCATTGATGGCTACGAGATCCACATCGGCGTTACCACCGGCCCCGACTGTGTGCGGCCGTTCGCACGGATCGCAAATCAACCGGACGGCGCAATCTCAGCAGATGGACGGATCACCGGCACCTATCTGCATGGCATGTTTGCCAATGATGATTTCCGCTCCAAATACCTTGCCGCGCTAGGAGCTCCGGTCTCTTCGCATGCCTACGCTCACCACGTTGATGCGACACTCGACGCCCTGGCGACACACCTTGAAGCACACCTGGGTGTCGATGGCCTGTTTGCGCTGGCGGGATGATGGTGTTTAGAGCGCCGGGCGACAATTGTGAACCATTCTGCCGAGGCGAATTTGGTTCAAGATCGAGGTGGTTGTCGCAGGCCATAGCAGCGCTACGGCCAAGACGGACACCGAAGAGATTGGAGCAAAGTCACCCGGCCCTTCGGGTTTCCAAGCGGTGGCGAGCCAGTGCGTCGGGCGAATTGCCCGCTGCGCGCTGCATCGCCCTCCTGCTGGCTCAACTCACCGCTTGAGAAACAGAATTGAATCACAATTATTGCCGGGTGCTCTAAGGTTTCACTTCGGCGTTTTTCACAATGGCCACACCCACAGGATCATTGGAATGCCGACGGCAACGATAAGTAATTCAAGCGGCAGTCCGAGGCGCCAGTAATCGCCGAAGCTGTAACTGCCGGGTCCCATGATCAGCGTGTTGTTCTTGTGGCCTATCGGTGTGAGGAATGCGCATGAAGCTGCCACGGCGACGGCCATCAAGAATGGATCGGGGTTTGCTCCGAGATTGTTGGCGACGCTCAATGCGATGGGGGCGGCGACGAGCGCCGTGGCGGTATTGTTGAGGACGTCCGACAAAGTCATGGTGAGCACCATGATGATCGTCAGAACCATCCAGGCCGGCAGGCCCTCTGACATGTCAACCAGGCCGCGGGCAATGACGGCCGTGGTGCCAGATGTTTCCATTGCCGCGCCGATGGGAATTAGCGACCCGATCAAAACCACGACCGGCCATTCGATGGTTTCATACAGTTTTTGCAATGGGACAATGCCGAGCAGCACGTAAAGCAGGCAGACGGCGCCCAGAGCGATTGGCAGGTACAGCAAGCCAAAGCTGGAAGCGGCGATGGCCGCGACAAATATGCCGCCTGCGGTGAGCGCCTTGGAGTGGTCCTGTACCGCCAAACCGCGTTCGCGCAATGGCAGGACGCCTGTGGTTTCCAGCAACTCGGCGGACTTTTCCTTTGGTGCCAAAAGCAATAGTACGTCGCCGCCTTCTATTGCCGTGCGACGGATGCGTGTTTGCAGCCGTTTGCCGCTGCGGGAAATTCCGATCAGCCAGGCACCGAAACGATCGACCAAATTCAGTGATGCACTCGACCGGCCTTCTATCGACGTTCCGGGCCGTACGACCACCTCTATGAGTTCCAGCTTCGCTTCGTCGATTTCTTCTTGATGCCGATCCTTGTTGACCAGGGAAAGCCCGTTCTCGCTGATAAAATTGTCCAGGTGCTTTGCGGCTGCTTCCAGCAGCAGCACATCGCCTGTCTGGATCTTGATCCAGCCGGTGGCATGGGGAAGGCGCTGGTGGTCGCGAATGACGTTGAGCAGAGTTATGCCCGCGCCGGTGCTGGCTTTCTCGACATCGACGAGGGATTTGCCGACGAGGCTTGAGGTTTCATTGACTGTGAGTTCAGCGATGTAATCTTCCAGCGTGTAGGTATCTCCGTTGCTGTCGGAGTTTTCTTCCGGTGCTGGGATCAAACGCCAACCGACGATGGCGACAAACAGGACGCCAACGACGGCGCAAGCGAGGCCGACGGGTGCGTAGTCGAACATCTGAAACGGAGCGCCGAGGGATTGTTCGCGAAACGTCGAAATGATTATGTTTGGCGGTGTTCCAATGAGGGTGACCAAGCCGCCAAGAATGGTGGCGAATGATAATGGCATCAACGTCAGGCCAGGATGGCGGCCTGCCTTGCGTGCCGCTTCCAGGTCCAATGGCATCAAGAGCGCAAGCGCGCCAACATTATTCATGAACGCGGACAGGATAGCCCCAAGCCCGGAAATCTTGGCGATGTGCGTGGGAATGCTTGCGCCGGCGGTCAACAGCACCCGAGCAAGAATGCCGACTGCGCCGGATGAAGCAAGGCCGTGGCTGACCACCAGCACCAGTGCGATGATTACAGTTGCGGGGTGGCCGAAGCCTTCAAACGCCCTGTCACCTGGAACGGCTCCGAAAATGACAGCGGCGACAAGCGCTGCAAACGCTACTATGTCATAGCGCCAACGGCCCCAGACGAGCAGCACGAGCACTGCCGCCAGAATTGCAAGGATGGTCAGTTGTTCAGGCGTGAAAGGCATATGCGAGTTGTCGAACGATCGTCGTCAAAACGCAAGCTCGCCGAGTGTTCAAAATCCAAACAGAATTAGATTCAAGACGATCTGGGTTTGATAATCCTGGCTTGATTGTTCGTGGAGCCCAGAAATTGGCTTCTACATCAATCCGGCAGACTGGATTTCGTTGCGGCAACGCTTGCCCAGGCTGAAAAACTTGACCATTACGCAGCGTTTCACCTTGGACACTGTCGGGTTCTTGCCAACGCAAAGCCGACGGACGTCACTTTCGCAAGCTGCGCGAAGGGCTGGCGTCACTTCGGGGGGGAGCTTGAATTTTTCCTGGGCGGTTGCTGGTGCCGTTGAGGCAAGGGTCAAAGCAACAATACTGTAACGGACCATGGAAACCCTCTATTACAATTTTTTTCTGAACTCATGTTGGTCGCAAAGACCATGCCGGGGACAACAGCATAAGGGTGCGAGGCGTCACTGCGACAGCTGACCGCATGAATTGTAGTAAACAAGCGTACTTTTGGGCTGTTTTCGCAGTGATTTTGTGAGGAATGTTTCGCGATGTGAATTCAAGCGCGGCTTCGATCTGCTCTGATCTGTCGAATCTGTTCACGCATTGCTCTTTTCGTGAGCAATCGCTCTCCAGCCTATGTCGCGTCTGCAAAAGCCTTCCGGCCAATCGATGGCATCGACGGCAGCGTAAGCGAGCGTTTGAGCTTCTGCGACGCTTGCTCCACGTGCCGTCACGTTCAATACACGTCCGCCGTTGGCTATCGTGCGGCCGACTTCGTCGTGCTTTGTGCCGGCATGGAAAATTTCGACATTTGGCATCGTGCTCGCCTGTTCGAGGTTACGAATTTCGCTGCCCTTGACGGGTGTGCCGGGATACCCATTGGCAGCCATCACGACTGTCAACACGGTGTCGCCGTGCCATTCCAGGGAGAGCTGGTCCAGCGAACCATCAGCAGTAGCAATGAGGGCCGGCAGCACGTCGGATTTCAGACGCATCATCAGCACCTGGCACTCAGGGTCGCCAAAGCGCACGTTGTACTCGATGAGCTGGGGGCCATTGGCGGTTATCATAAGACCGGCAAACAGCACGCCCTTGAATGGTGCTCCGCGTTGCGCCATGCCGGCAAGCGTCGGCTTGATGATCTCGTCCATGGTCCGTTGCATCATGGCGTCCGTCATTACTGGAGCCGGCGTATAAGCTCCCATGCCGCCGGTGTTGAGTCCGGTATCGCCTTCACCCACGCGCTTGTGGTCTTGCGCTGCGCCGAAGGCGATTGCGTGTGTGCCATCACAAAGGGCAAAGAAGCTTGCTTCCTCGCCTTCGAGAAATGCTTCGATGACGACTTCATGACCAGCTGAACCGAATGCACCGTCAAAGCAAGCGTCAATGGCGGTTTCGGCTTCGGCCTGTGTTGCCGCGATGACAACGCCTTTGCCGGCAGCAAGACCGTCCGCCTTGATGACGATCGGCAGCAATTGACCGGCGAGATAGGATTTAGCCGAGATTGCATTGTTGAAGCGACCGTAAGCGCCTGTTGGAATAGCAAAGTCGCGGCACAAGTCCTTGGTGAAACCTTTTGAGCCTTCAAGCTGAGCTGCGGCTTTCGATGGTCCGAAGTGTTTTATGCCAGCAGCGTCAAGATCGTCGGAAAGTCCTGCAACGAGTGGCGCTTCCGGCCCGATGACGACAAAACCGATTTCGTTCTCACGGCAAAACGAGATCACGGCTGGGTGGTCAGCTATATCCAGTGCAGTGAGCGTTGCGACCTTGGCCATGCCGGCGTTGCCGGGTGCTGCAAACAGATTCTTGCAAATTGGGCTTTGCCGAATTCGCCACGCCAGCGCATGTTCACGCCCGCCCGAGCCGATTATGAGAACGTTCATGATTTTTCTCGTGTTTTTTTGCGTTGATGAAATGCCGGCGGGGCCCCGCCATGGTCACTGGTGATGTATCATCCAGAACGCACGGGCAAAACAAGGAGCAGGAATGCCCACAGATTTCGATCCAGATTCCATGGCTGATCCTGGGGAGGGTGACGTCAAAGGCCGGAACACGGCGGAATATTCCGTCACTGAACTTGCTGGCGCCATCAAGCGCGCCATCGAAGGCGGCTTCGGCTATGTTCGCCTGCGGGGTGAGATTTCGGGCTATCGTGGTCCGCATGCCTCTGGCCATTGCTATTTTGCGTTGAAAGACGATAAGGCGAAAATCGAAGCGGTGATCTGGCGTGGCGTTTTTTCCAGGCTGCGCGTAAAGCCCGAAGAGGGCATGGAGGTCATCGCGCAAGGCCGCGTTACCACCTATCCCAACTCTTCCAAATACCAGATTGTTATCGAGCGGTTGGAGCCGGCAGGTGTCGGCGCTCTGATGGCGCTCTTGGAAGAGCGCAAGAGGAAGTTTGCCGCAGAAGGGTTGTTCGACGAGGACCGCAAGCGGCCATTGCCTTTTCTACCGTCAGTCATTGGCATTGTTACCTCTCCGACAGGTGCGGTTATTCGCGATATGATGGCGGGGTTTATCGAGCGTTTTCCCGCGCATGTCGTCGTCTGGCCGGCGCGTGTTCAAGGTGAGGGTAGTGCGGCTGAGATTGCAGCCGGCATTCGTGGTTTCAACGCGCTGCAACCTGGAGGCAATGTTCCCCGGCCCGATGTGCTGATCGTTGCGCGCGGAGGTGGAAGCCTGGAAGACCTTTGGAGCTTCAACGAGGAAATCGTCGTGCGTGCAGCGGCGGAGAGCGATATTCCGTTGATCTCGGCTGTTGGTCATGAAACGGACTGGACGCTTATTGATCTGGTTGCCGATGCGCGCGCGCCAACGCCCACCAAGGCTGCGGAATGGGCGGTGCCGAAATATTCCGAGCTGAAGGAAACGACACAGAAACTCGGGCTTCGCGCTGATGTGGCCTTGCGCCGGTTGATCGAGGGCATGCGTGCGGTCTGGCGTGCAGCGGCGCGCGGGCTGCCCCGGCGCGAGGATATCCTGGCGCTGCCTCGCCAACGTTTTGATGCTGCCGAACGCCGTCTTGGGCACGCGCTCATTGCCAACACCAAAGCGCACCATTTGCGGCATGCACGTGTTGCCAGCCGGCTTGCGCCGCGCTTGGTTGCAGGGCGTGCAGAACGGCTGGGTGAACGTCTGCTCGTCTTGTCCGGCCGTTCAGTGCGTGCGTTTGCTGCAGCAGTTCGCACCGAGCGCCGCCGTCTTGATGGTTTGTCTCAATTGGCCCGCAGTCTCAGCTACCAAAGTGTCCTGGAGCGTGGATTTGCCTTGGTACGCGACGAGGCGGGTGCGATGGTGCGGCGCGCAGGCACGATTGCCGAGGGGCAAATGCTGGAGCTGGAGTTCGCGGACGGGCGCATCGGCGTTGGTGTGGGGACAACACAAGATCCACGGCCTCCAACGCGGCATTCTGCAATGCAAAAAGGCGAAGCGGCTGCTCAAAAGAGCGAGGCAGTCAAGCAAGACTCAGCTGGACCCGCAGAAAAAACGGCGGAACGTCCGCGGCGTAGGCACCGGGACAGCGGACAAGGTTCGTTATTCTGAGCGTGCATGTTATGTCGTATAATCACACCACCATATGCTGGACCGACGAGCTGAATGGGTTAGGGTCCGGACCCAATAGCAATGAGTCCAAGGCAGCCCATCTCTCTTCGGGATTGAGCATCTCTTGAGCGCAAGTAATTTATTTGCCTACCGCACGGCTTTCGTTTGCGAGCGCGGCTACATTGCGCTAACTCGTCCTTAGGGTCCGGACCCTAGGCAAGGGAGCGCCAAGACAAGATGAACCGATTTGACAAGATTTTTGGCCTGAAGGGCGAGGCCAAGGTTCGCTATCTGGACGGTGAGTTCCAGGTGATTGAGCCGGGGGATTTCGTGCGCTGCGCAATAACCGGGCAGACCATTGCGCTGCCCGAGCTGCGTTACTGGAGTGTGGAATTGCAGGAGGCTTATGCCACTGCCGAGATTTCCTTCAACCGATATCAAAGCCTTCGTGACGAACACTCTTAAAGCGTGTCGCGAATTATGAGATTCGCTCCTTACGCTTTAAGTCTTTGATTTTGTGCATGTCATTATCGCAAAACCGCTGCACACTTTTGCGCGACATGCACTAGCGGATATTTTTCAGGCTGAACCACTGCAAATTTCGGGTATAGCGCCGGGCAATCGGTTCATCGCTATTCAGCGTTGGGCTGCCAGCGGCTGAGGGCGTCGTCGTCGGTTTCGCGCGCGTCCACCCAGCCGCCTGAGCCATCGCTCCTTGTTTCCTTCTTCCAGAACGGTGCGCGCGTCTTCAAGTAGTCCATCAAAAAGGCTGCGGCTTCGAAAGCTGCATGGCGGTGTCTGGAGGCGGTCACCACGAGCACGATATTGTCACCTGGCAAGAGCCGGCCGAACCTGTGAACAATCAGGGAGGCTTCAAGCGGCCAACGGTTCGCAGCCTCGGCTTCGATCCGTTCGAGTTCGGCTTCCGTCATGCCGGGGTAATGCTCAAGCGTCATGTCGGTGATTTCTGCAGTTTCGTCGCCGCCACGGACGGTGCCCGTGAAGGTTACGATCGCGCCAATATCAGTGCGGCCTTGCACGAGCCCGCGCACTTCCGCGCCAACATCGAAGTCGGGTTCCTGAATACGAACTGACATGGCCTTAACCTCCCGTCACCGGTGGGAAGAAGGCAATCTCGCGGGCTCCGGCAAGTGGTGTCGCCGCTTTCACATGGGTTTGGTTGATCGCCGCGCGGACAACCTCTGCCCGGGCGAATGCAGCTTCGTATTCGGGGCCACGCGTTTTCAGCCAGCCTACCAGGTCAGCCACGGTCTCCAGGTTGGTCGGCAGCGTAACGGTTTCTTCCGATCGGCCGGTTTTTTCGCGCATCCAGGCGAAGTAGAGGATCCGCACTGTTTGCCCGGATTGCGTGGTCTCTGACATCGGCGTTACCTCAGTCCTGCTTGGTGTGTATTTGGTCGATTTACGTGCTGTGCGAGCCGGGCAATCAACGTGCGCCGCACCTGGGTATTGTTTCGTGGCAGCGGTTGGGCCAGCCCAGCAGGACAGCCTCAATGAGACATGGCGTGCTTGATACCGGCTTTCAAATAGTCGTAGCCGGTCCAAAGCGTCAGCACCGCTGCGATCCATAGCAACGCAATTCCGGTGATTTCGGAGCCTGCGATAAATTTTTCGGCGGCGGGGCCGGCAAGTAGAACTGCGAGGGCCATCATCTGCAGCGTCGTCTTCCATTTTGCCAGCACAGAGACACGTACTTTGACGTTAAGTTCGGCAAGAAACTCACGCAGACCGGATACCAGGATTTCACGGCACAATATGATAACCGCGGCCCAGATGGATACCGACCCAATGGTGCCATCGTAAACAAGCATCATAAGAACAGCGCCTACAAGCAGCTTATCCGCAATCGGGTCGAGCATGGCTCCCAATGTCGATTGCTGCTCCCAGGCGCGCGCCAGGTATCCGTCGAGCCAATCGGTCACGCCTGCCAGTACAAAAAGGGTGAATGCGGACCAGCGGGCCAAATCACCAGTGAGGAAATAAAGACAGGCAACAAGCGCTGGCACCGCTGCGATCCGACCATAAGTCAGGATGTTTGGCAGGCTCAGGGGCTCGGTTCTGGCTGGGGCTAGGCTCATGCCGGTTTGGTACACGACCATCCGTTTTCGTCAATGGGGGGGCAGTGCAAGTACACGAAATAACATTGTGAAGGCGGGCTGATGGGGATGGGCTACCCTCGGAATGGCCGAAAGACGCCGATCAGTCGCGCCGGTCATGGAAATAATCATATATTTTCTGCGCCATTTCCGCGGATATTCCGTTGACGGCCTTGAGGTCTTCCACTCCGGCGCGTGAGACGGCCTTGGCTGAGCCGAAGTGTCCCATCAAGGCGCGTTTTCGCGTTGGGCCTATGCCGCCAATCTCGTCGAGAGGGTTGGCTGAGAGGCTTTTGGCACGCTTGGCCCGGTGGGTGCCAATGGCAAAACGATGGGCTTCATCCCTAAGGCGTTGCAAGAAATAGAGTACTGGATCGCGTGGCTCCAACATGAGTGGCCGGCGGCCGTCGGTGAAATGAAAGTGTTCTCGCCCAGCGTCCCGGTCAGGGCCTTTGGCAACACCGATCAGTGCAATGTCGGTTATGCCAAGGTCGTCAAAAACCTGTTGTGCGATAGCAAGTTGTCCCTTGCCGCCGTCGACCAAGACAAGGTCGGGACGATCAGGGAAAGCGTCTGTCAGGTCCTCTGGATCCACTGGGGCGAATGCTGCTTCCTTTGTAGCGGCATTACTGGCCAGTTCTGCGGTGGGGGCGTCCTCGCCGTGTCCGGGGGCTTCAGACGCCACTCCCTCCATGTTGCCAGCTGTTTCACGCCGAAGCGTGCTGAATGCCAGGCCGTCCTGTGTGCGGGTTGAAGCCGGAGGGGGGCGGAGCCGCGTGGTGTTGCCGTCCTTTTTCGCCACTGCGGTTGGAGCGGGTGCTGGCAGCCCGCCTTCTTGGCCTTTGCCTTGATCACCTTCGTGAACCGTATTTTCCGGCATAGGGGCAAGGCGCTTGTAACGCCGCGTTAAAACCTCGCGCATCATGGCGTAATCGTCACCGGGCGTCAGCGTTTTCGATTTGATGTTGAATTTGCGATACGCCTTCTTGATGAAGCCGTCGGCGCCGGCAACGATCATTGCGCCAACGGCGTTGGTGCCCTGGATGTGTGAATTATCGAACACCTCAATACGGCGCGGCGTATTTTCGAGGGCAAAGCGTTCGGCTAGCCCCTTGAGCAACCGCATCTGGGAGGAGCTTTCCGCCAGCTTGCGCCCAAGCGCTTCCCTCGCGTTTGCCAGAGCGTGATCCACCAATCCCGACTTGACGCCGCGTTGGGGGACACGAACTTCAACCTTGCGGTCGGATTTTGTGGTCAGGGCTTCTGCGAGCAATGCGCGGTTTTCTATGTCGTGAGACAACAGGATGAGGCGCGGAGCTGGTTTGTCGTCATAGAACTGCGCCAAGAAGGAATCGAGCACGGCGGGGGCGTCAAGTGTGCGGTCGGCTTTGGGAAAGTAGGCGCGATTGCCCCAGTTCTGACCAGTGCGGAAGAAGAATACCTGGATGCAGGTCTGGCCGCCGTCCTGATGAGCTGCGAAAATGTCGGCCTCCTCGACACCTTCGGGATTTATTGCCTGATCGGATGTAACATGGGCAAGCGCGGCCAGGCGGTCGCGATAGGTTGCGGCGCGTTCGAATTCGAGCGCATTCGAAGCATCCTGCATCAGGCGCTGGTACATCTCACGCACGTTCTGGCTTTCGCCCTTCAGGAAGCGTACTGCTTCGGCGACGAGGCGATCATAATCCTCAATCGAGATTTCGCCGGTGCAGGGAGCTGCGCAACGCTTGATCTGGTGCAACAGGCAAGGGCGCGTGCGGCTTTCATAGACGCTATCGGAGCAGGTGCGGAGCAGGAAGGCGCGTTGCAGCATGTTGATTGTGCGGGTAACGGCACCGGCTGAAGCGAATGGTCCGAAATAATCACCCTTTCGATTGCGCGCACCGCGGTGTTTGAGGATTTGTGGCGCAGCGTGATCGCGCGAAATCAAAATGTAGGGAAATGACTTGTCGTCGCGCAACAACACATTGAAGCGCGGCTTGAAGCGTTTAATCAAATTGGCTTCGAGCAGGAGTGCTTCGGCTTCAGTGCGAACGGTGACGAATTCCATGGCGGCGGTGGCGGCAATCATACGGGCGATGCGGTTTGTATGTCCGCCAAAGCGTGCGTAGTTCGAAACACGTGCCTTCAGGCTGCGTGCCTTGCCGACATAAATGACATCGCCATTATTATCGAGCATGCGATAGACGCCAGGTGATGACGGTAGATCCTTCAAGGCGGACTGGATTACGGCAGGGCCGGTACGTTCTGGGTTGGCTGTGGGCCTATCATCGTCATTTTCGCGGCGAGGTTCCTCGCTTTTATCTTGTGCAGTGTTGCCGTGAACGCCGCCATCGGCACCGCTTATATCGCTGCGGACGGCGGGGTCTGCTGCATCTTGAGCGGGCACTTTGGTTTTGTCGTTGTCTGGTGGCATCGCTTGAGCTTTGGGCGCGAGGGGCGTGCTAGAGCATGTTCAGCCGAAGTGTACGCGGTTCGGCGTGAAGAACATGCTCGAATTAAAAGAAAATAGATCGCGTTTGCGATTCCGTGAAAAGTGAACGCGATCTAGATTCCGGATCCTATTCAAGATTGGGCGGCGCGGTGTCCCAGGAATTGGCGGCGCAACCGCTTTTCCCCTTCCAGAATGAGCAGCAGGAGCACGCCCAGCCCAATGATCGTCAGACCGTCTTCAACCGCTACAGCGCGTGTGTCAAACAGTACTTGCATAAACGGCAAGTAAGTGAAGGCGAGCTGGAGCACGACAATGCTGCCCACGCCAATCAGGACAGGCGGCGTACCCAGCATGCCTCGCGCGGATATTGACCCGGCCCGGAGGTAACGCACGGCGAACAGGTAGAATATTTCGAATACAACAATTGTATTGACGACGATCGTCCGTGCTTCGGCAATGTCGATACCGCGGTGGCGTGCCCACCAGAACATGCCGAACGCTCCGGCAACGAACAGCGCCGAGACGAATAGGACCTGCCAGATGAGTAGGGGTGTCAGGAGAGATTGTCCAGGTGGCCGTGGGGGGCGCCGCATGACATCGGCTTCGGGGGGCTCAAACGCCAGCACCAAGCCGAGTGCAACCGCTGTCACCATGTTGATCCACAAGATCTGCACGGGGGTGACGGGCAATACGAAGCCGCCGAGGATTGCAAGCATCACAACGAGGGTCTCGCCGAAGTTTGTTGGTAACGTCCAGCCGATAACCTTGGTAAGATTATCGTAAACGGTTCGTCCTTCTTTCACGGCCACGACGATGGAGGCGAAGTTGTCGTCGGCGAGCACCATCTGGCTAGCTTCTTTTGCGGCTTCGGTGCCTTTTCGTCCCATCGCCACACCAACGTCGGCAGTTTTCAGGGCAGGTGCGTCGTTCACGCCGTCGCCTGTCATTGCGATGATTGCGCCTTCCGACTGTAGCGCTTCGACCAACCGCAGTTTGTGTTCAGGTGCGGTGCGGGCGAAAACGTTGGTGCGTTGCGCTATCGCTGTAAGTTCTCG
>JBKEAX010000491.1:0-3418 GCA_047972825.1 Hyphomicrobiaceae bacterium
TCCGCCCAATGGCAACAGGAGTGGCTTCTTTGGCAGGCGCCCTGCTCAATACTCTGAGGCTTGTTCGTGCAGGTCTGGTTCTCGCCCAGCACGGCGTGCAGTTCGTGCCCAAGGGCATGGCTGTTCCCGCTATCCTGAGCATAGCTAGGATCGCAACCTTGCCGGTGCGCTGGATTACGGCACCGTTCCGGATTGGCCAACCCCAAGACAAGCGCATATCAAACGCCATAGCAGCGCTCGGGCCGTCATATATCAAACTCGGGCAATTCCTGGCCACCCGTGCCGACGTGATCGGGCCGGACCTGGCACTGGACCTTTCGCATCTACAGGACCGATTGCCACCGTTCTCCATGGCCGAAGCAAGACGAGCCATTGAAGGCGCACTCGGCGGGCGCCTTGAAGATCACTTCACGAGCTTTGGTGAGCCCGTTGCAGCAGCTTCGATCGCGCAAGTCCACAAGGCAGAGGTAATCGACGCGCAAGGGCATCGCCGTGCCGTCGCTGTGAAGGTTCTGCGGCCAAACGTTGAGAAGCGCTTCAAGGCAGATCTTGACAGCTACTATTTCGCCGCCAGCCAGATTGAACGCTTTCACCCGCCATCACGTCGTCTGAAGCCGGTTGCCGTTGTTGACACCTTGAAACGCACAACGGAACTGGAAATGGACCTGCGGCTGGAAGCGGCAGCCATTTCCGAAATGGCGGAGAATATTGCCGGCGACACTGACTTCCGCGTACCGACCGTGGACTGGAAACGCACCGCACGGCGGGTTCTGACGCTCGACTGGATCGACGGCACACCAATCGCAGACCTGGCTGCACTTGACGCACGCGGACTCGACAAGAGGGCCCTGGGCCTGACCGTCATTCGCTCGTTCCTGAAGCAGGCGATGCATGACGGCTTTTTCCATGCAGACATGCACCAAGGCAATTTGTTCGTCGATCTCGATGGGAAGGTTACAGCCGTTGATTTCGGCATAATGGGGCGCCTTGGCGCCAAGGAACGCAGGTTCCTGGCGGAAATCCTGCACGGCCTCATTACACGCGATTACAAGAGGGCAGCGTGGGTACACTATTGGGCGGGCTATGTGCCACCGCATCATCCCGTTGAGGTCTTCGCGCAGGCGCTTCGCGCGATTGGCGAACCGATTCATGGACGCACGGCATCTGAAATTTCCATGGCAGATCTGCTCGGCCAGTTGTTCGCATATACCGAAGTGTTTGACATGCAGACGCGGCCCGAACTGATCATGCTGCAAAAGAGCCTGGTGATCGTTGAAGGCGTTGCGCGCTCCCTTAACCCGGAACTCAACATGTGGACGGCCGCCGAACCCATCGCCAAGGAATGGATGGAATCAAACCTGGGTGTAGGCGGACGCCTGAAGGAAGCAGGCGAAGGCGCTGTTTCGATAGGCCGCATCATGACGGATATGCCGACTTTGCTCGCCGATGCACAAACCACGCTTTCAGCTCTATCGGGCATGTCACGGGACGGAATGAAACTCGATGCTGAGACTGTCGCCAACATAGGTAAAGCGGAAAACCGCGGCGTGGTATGGACGCGAGCGGCGTTGTGGGTCGGGGCGCTAAGCCTTGCAGTCCTGGCCGCACGGCAACTCGGATGGGTGTAAAGCCTATCTAATTTCGGTTTCGTCTAACCCAGTGATCCATGCGCGGTGCTTGGTCTTTTCCCAATGATACGGAGCCACGAAAAGTTCGACCAACGCCTTGTAGGCCGCAACTGAGATTGCCAGCCAATAGACTGGGACGAGGACAAGATGCGGCAGCAGCCAGCGGCGGCCTCTTCGCCACACAGCCACGGCGCCTAGGGCAACGACGGAAAGATAGCCCAGCAGTAGATTTGCGATTGCCAGAAACCAAAATGCCCGCTCAAGACCTTGCGGCCTGGAAAAAAGATTGCCTGCCACGGCCTCATAGCCCAACAGCAGATAGAACCAGGGGTGCACGAGAGCCGAAGCGATCATTGCGCCCATTAACATCTGCACACCCCAGAACGGCCACCATCCGATCTCCTTTCTCAGCCGTGATGGCGAACGCATATGGACGAGGTACGTCTGCATCCATCCCTTGAGCCAGCGTGTGCGTTGGCCCAGCCAGATGCTCCACGTTGGTGGCGCCTCCTCCCACGTTGTCGAACAAAACGTGCCAACACGCTTGCCGAATCGCGCCAGACGAATGCCCAGGTCTGCGTCCTCGGTTACGTTGTAGGGATCCCACGCCAGGACTTCTTCCAGTGCCTCACGCCGAAAATGATTCGACGTACCGCCCAAGGGCACTGGCAAACCGAAACGCTCCAGGGCCGGCAGCATCACATCAAACAAGGCCGAATACTCAATCGTGAACTGACGCGAGAGCCAGCTCTCGTTCGGATTGAATGTGTTGAGCTGCGCCTGCAGGCAAGCCGTTCCGGTCGGCGCTGTTTGGAATGCGGCAACAGCGAGCTTTAATTGGTCTGGTTCGGGTTGGTCCTCGGCGTCATAAACCACAACGAACGCTCCAGGCGTCAAATCCAGCGCTATATCCAAGGCACGGGGCTTGGTGCGCGGCTCTCCCTGCGGCGCGACAACCACGCTCATATGTGGCGGCAAAACCATCTCTTGGAGCGCCTGCCGTGTGGACGTGTCGGCGGCTTCGGCAACAAAACGGATAGAGAGCTTGTCTGTGGGATAATCGATACGGCCAAGCGCTGCGACAATACCCGGTACGATTTCGGCTTCATCGTACAGCGGTACCAACACCGCGTAGGTCGGCAATGAACCCTCACGCACGAATTCCTGGCCCGGGCAATCGTTCGGTGTCATTTTTGTTTTGCGATCCGCCCTAAGCAGGGCGGCGACTGCCAGTCCACGCAGCAGATAGACGGAGAAAAACGGTAAAGCCGAAGCCAGCGTCACAACAAGCGCCAAGGACCGGGGCGCTAATACCGCACCGGCGATTAATGCACCGGCCAGGGCCGCAATCCCCCACACTTGCCATGCCCACAGCGGCCTGCCAGCAGACAAATCAGGGCGAGTTTCAAGCAAGCGACGGGCCGGATCGCCACGTTCGCGCATAGCTTGTGGGTGCCCAGCTTGTGGATCCAACCGTTGTTTGGCAGACGCAACTGATTTGACACACCCACTATCGGCTTGCGCGGGTACTTCGTTCCGTTGCGCTCCTCCAGAGCCAGGCCCATCCGCGCCATGGTTCGCATCAGCGGCCGCAGGCAAATGCTTCCCCCCTCGAACATCAACACCATTCAACACTGTTCAGAATATACTAAATGATGTTCATGGAAGGCAAATCCGTAATTCGTAAAAAGAGTCTCCTCCCTTACATGCGGGACATCGTGCGCGGTGTGCCGCGCCGCATTTCCACCCCGGTTTGGTTCCAAGAAAATGTTTTTTCGATGCCAAACAAC
>JBKEAX010000555.1:0-3277 GCA_047972825.1 Hyphomicrobiaceae bacterium
CACCCCAACGGCGGATTGCTGCTTTTCTCTGTCGTTTCTGCACTGAAACCAGCGGATGCTGCAAATTTGCTCTGCCCGTGGAACAACGCTTCATCGCAGCACGGCTTTCCATGAGCCCATCAACATTTTCGAGGTCTCTTGCAGAACTTGCCAGCATCGGTGTGGTGGCGCGACGCGGGCAGATCACAATCAGCGATCCCAGTCGGCTGCGACGCTTCGTCAGCCCCGAACCAGCACTGAATGATCTCTAGGATCCGGACCCTAGGCCCCCACAACAAGAGTTGTGCTCATAAGAACACACCATCATGCAGAACCATCACGACTTGCCGATCGGCAAGTCTCTCACTTAAAAACATGACTAGATAAGTCAACAAAAATCCTTGCGGGGCAAAGTCATGTCGAAGAGCCAAGCCAAAAAAGTCTGCGCAACCAGGAGCCGATGCCGAAAGTTGCGAACTCTTCAAATCAGCCTTGCCTCCATTGCGACCGCAGCTGTGCTACCAGTTTCAGCTCTCGCACAATCGGCCGCGCCGGGCTCGGTCATCCAGCTTGAAGGGATTGTTGTCGGCAACGGCGGGCAGAGCAGCGCCGGCCCGAGCGTAGCTGCATCCACGAGCGAAACCGGACCTGCAATCCCGTCGGGGCAGCCCATAGAAGATGCAGCACAGAGCCCCGCGGCCATGGCGACTCGCAAGCTTGACGCCATTCCTGGTGGCGCAACCGTAATTTCAGAACAGGACCTGCCCCCGAAGGCTGGTGTTACCCTGGCGGAACAGCTTGCCAGCGTACCGGGCATCGTTGTGCAGAGGTTCTTCGGCGGCAACGACCAGCCGCGTGTGCAGATCAGAGGCTCGGGTCTCCAGCAGAACCCGGTCGAACGCGGCATTCTCGTCTTACAGGATGGACTGCCCATCAACCGCGCTGACGGCTCGTATATCGTCGGCTTCGCTGATCCACGCAGCGCCGCATTCACGGAAGTCTACAAGGGCTACACCGCCAACCGCCTTGGCGCCACCGTCCTTGGTGGCGCGATCAACTTTGTCTCACACAATGGTGTCACATCACCGGGCGGGGAATTCAGCATAGAGGGTGGCAGCTTCGGCCACCTTGCAACGACGGCGCGCATGGGGGCCAATGATGGCAACCGCGACGGACATGCGGCCCTCAGCTACTCCCGTAGCGACGGCTTTCGCGACCATAACGAATCAGAGCGCTTCAACTTAAATGTAAACGCCGGCGCGCGGGTCAACGAGAACGTAAGCACACGCCTTTATTTCGGCTACACAGACCTAAGCTTCGACGTTGCCGGACCGCTGCCGTGGGCACTCCTGAAAGACAATCCAGAGCAGAATTGCTCTGGGCCTCCAAATTGCCTGGGTCCGAATGTGCTCCGAGATCGTCCTCAGCGCGAGGCGCAGCAGTTCCGGGTTGGCTCGCGCACCACGGCAAAATTTGGTGCCAACCTCGTCGATGTCGGGCTTGGCTACACCTACACCGATGACAGCTTCCGCTTCCCCATCGCCGGCGGGGTGCGTGACACCGAAGGCGGTGATTTCACCACCGTCCTGCGCTATGCTTTCCAGCCCAATGCAGCCGCTGCGCTGCCGTTGTTCGAAATCACCGGCCAGTATGTCGTCGGTTCTGCTGACCGCGAATACTACATTAACAATCGCGGCAAACGCGGTCCTCAATTCGGTGACAATGATCTGGATTCGAGCACGCTGTCCATTCACGCTGGTTTCAACATTCCGCTGGCCGAGCGGCTGACGCTATCACCAGCCATCGCCTATTCGTATGCGACCCGCGATAGTGACGATAATTATGGCCTCGGTCCGCGCCCTGTACTCCTGCCAAACGGAAGCATTATTCCACATCCTCTGACAAGCCAGGACACTAGCTACGACAACAGTTACACGGGATGGTCACCAAGCTTGGCGCTGTCTTATGAACTCGCTCGCAACAATACCATTTTCGCCGCCGTCAGCCGCAGCTTCGAGCCCCCGACACACGACGATCTCAGCGCCACAATAGGCGGCAACCCGAATGCAAGCCCAGGCGCTCACATAACCCCGCCAACCCCGAACTTTGGCCCTACGTTCGCCACGCCCGACCTGGATGCACAAACCGCGACAACCATCGAAGGCGGCTGGAAGGGCCGCAACGACCGCTTCGCCTGGAGCGCAATCGCCTATTACTCCTGGGTCAAGGATGAGTTGCTGAATCTACGCGACGCATCGGGTGTACCATTGGGAGCTGTCAACGCCGACCGCACAACCCACTTCGGTATTGAATTGGGCGGCAGCGCCCAGATCACCGATGAAATCGGCATCCGCGTCGCCTACACCTATCAGGACTTCCGTTTCGACGGTGACACCAACCATGATGACAACCGCCTCGCCGGCGCGCCCCGCCATCTTATTAACGCTGCGCTGCGCTACAATTTCACACGGGATGTTTTCCTGGAGGCTGAAGCGACCTGGGTTCCCGACGAAACGCCGGTCGATAACGCCAACACGACGTTCAACAGGAATTACGTCGTTGTCGACCTTAGAGGCTATTATGATGTCACGGAAAACTTTGGCCTCTACGGCGAGGTGTCAAACCTGTTCGATGAAGTTTATGCATCCTCGACACTCATCGTTGATACGGTTGGCAATCCCAACCAGTCGGCATTTCTGCCCGGTGAGGGACGTGCATTCGTGGCGGGGGTAAAGGCGAGGTTCTAATGCAGAAAGACAAGCGGCAGCACGCCAACCGTGGACACAAGACAGATGATGATCTGATCGCACGACGCCAAGTGATCCATGGCGGCCTGTCCCTTGCTGCTACCCTCGCCGCATCCAGCCTGCCACTTGCCACACGCCTTCGTGCAGCAGAACCGCTGCCACGTCTGGAAATCTGGGGGCCGCCAGCAGGACCATCAATCACCATCCTGCACGCTATTGAGACAGGCCGGCTCGACAGGGTCGCACGGCGGCCAAGCCTGCGGGTGTGGCGTCAAGTGGACGAGATGCGTGCGGGCCTGACCTCGAAAAGCTTCGACGTTGGCATCATGCCGGTGCCGGTCGCCGCAAATCTCTACAACAAGGGACTTGGTGTCCGCCTCGTCAATGTCATGACGGACGGCATCCTCTATATCATGTCGTCCGACCCTATCCTCACCTCGCTTGACAAACTCAAGGGGCGCAAACTCGCCGCACTGTTTCCCCATGAACTGCCGACGCTTATTCTGCACCGTTTGTTGAAGTTTCAAGGCATAGATCCAAAAACCGATATT
>JBKEAX010000575.1:0-2059 GCA_047972825.1 Hyphomicrobiaceae bacterium
TGCGCGACAGGCTTGGCCTCGTCGGCGCACAGTTCGAAATTGAAACACCGGAATACACCGACATCCCCGAAGATTGGTTCGACCATTGCCGGGGCACGCCGATGAAACGCTGCAAACCGAAGGACTAGCCAACCAATCGATTGCCGCCACAGCAGTATTGGGTTCAGCCCGAAGCAACGGAGGAACACATGTCCGACCTTGACATCAACAAGCTGATCGCCGCGCAGGATCCTGACGTCGACGTCGAAAAACTTTCAAGATCGAATGACATCGCCAACTGGTCGAAAGAGCAGGCCGCCGACCAGGCCAAGGCGGATGGAATCTCTTTTAGTGACGATCATTGGAAAGTTATCGAACTGCTACGCGCCTACTATATCGAGCATGGTAATGAGCACAACGCCAGGGAGATTGCCGAGATGCTCAACGATGCATTCCAGGCGCAAGGTGGCAGACGCTACCTCTATCAACTGTTTCCAGGCGGTCCGGTATCACAAGGCTCGCGCCTGGCCGGCGTACCCGTGCCTCACGATGCACAAAGCGCTTCGTTCGGTTCCAGCTTCTAGAGCATGTTCCGCCGAAGTGTATGCGGTTCGGCGTGAAGAACATCCTCAAAAGAAAATAGAGCGCATGCTCGATTCCGTGAAACGTGAACGCGATCCAGTGTTTGGATCCAAAACGCACCGGAGTTATAGGCTGCCCTTGGTAGCCCCACTCACCCGTCCGTCGGCAACACTGATCATATTGCATAAAAGCGCACAACGGCACCGCGATCACATCGTGCTGCCCGATTAACCAGCCACAGCCCACAAACACCAGGATCGACTTGCAAAGCTACAAACACATAGCCAGACCGTTTTCACTTCCAGCAGGTTTATTATTATGCCCCATCTCATTCCATTGAGCCGCCTTGCCCGCCTGGTTGGGGCTTCACGGGCACAGCTTCAGAAGATGGTCAAGAATGGAGAGCTTGCAACGTTCGACGGGCAAGTTGATCTGGACGAGGTGCTTCGCCACTTTCCCGACGTCAAACTCAACGACGAAGCAGAACTGCAACGCGTCGAGGAGATCAAGGAACAAGCACTTCGCAAAAAGCCACAGGAGAATCTGCCCGATGCGCATGTGCTGCATGAACGCTTGCGGCTATTGGGTCGCGACTATGCTGCCCTTCGCGTGAAATTGAGTCACTACGAGCGTACTGTTGGCTGGATCGCGGAGAGACTGTCCGAAGCGGAGGAAGAAGGTGAGACACAAAAAGGTTTTACCAATGCGTTCATGCAATGGCTGCGACGGCAACTAGAAACAACACCTGCCGACTTGGAACGCCTGGAAGTACTGTTGGCCAAGGAACGAATAATGCGCGTAACAAACACCCAGGTAACCTTGCTTCCCGGACAGCAGACGTTCGAGGTTAATGGAAACGAGTCACTCCTGGAAGCAGGGCTGCGCGCCGGCCTTCCACTGCCCTACGGATGCTCCAACGGAACCTGCGGCGAATGCAAATGCCGCGTCGCCAAGGGTGAAGTTGTCAAGGTCCGCCCCCACGACTTCATGTTGACGAAAACCGAACAACAGCAAGGCTACACGCTTGCATGCTCCTACACGCCCGTCAGCGACATTAGCTTGGAAGTTACAACTGGCGGCCCCGCAGATATTCCCGAGCAAACCATCCGTGCGCGTGTACGCGAGGTCGAAGTCCTGGGTGGTCAGCGCATAGCTGTGCACCTTATGACCTCACGCGCGGAGCGCCTGCGCTACCTTGCCGGACAACTGGTGGAGATCGACGTCAACGGCAAGCGTCGCACCGTCCCGGCCGCAAGTTGCCCATGTGACGAACGCCGCCTTGAGGTGCATGTCCAATGCCACACGCCACCTGACGATGAGAGTTTGCGCGGGCCATTCGCGTCACTCATGCGGAACACCGACGTGACAGTCAGAGGTCCACTTGGCAGCTTCGTTCTGGATGATGCATCACAACGTGCCGTGGTACTGGTTGCTCAAGGAGCCGGCTTTGCACAAATCAAGAGCATGCTGCAACACGCGTTGTCGCTGGAGAACGCGC
>JBKEAX010000579.1:0-2576 GCA_047972825.1 Hyphomicrobiaceae bacterium
GCTTTCATGGCCGTGCTGATCCCGGTCTATTGGTACCATTATGGCCCCTCGAACTTCCTCTACTTCTGCGATGTTGCCCTGTTCGTGACGCTGGTTGGCATCTGGCGTGAAAGCCCGCTGCTCATTTCCATGCCTGCCGTCGGTATCCTGGCGCCCCAATTGCTTTGGGTGGCTGACTTCCTGGGCAATCTGGTCGGCATTCAGCTGACGGGCATGACAGACTATATGTTCGACACAGCCAAGCCATTGTTCTTACGTGGTCTTTCTCTGTTCCACGGTTGGCTGCCGTTCCTTCTGGTGTTCCTGGTGTGGAAGGTGGGATACGACCGCCGCGCACTCCCGGCCTGGACCGGCCTCGCCATCGTCTTGGTTCTCGTCTGCTTTTTCTTCATGCCTGGACCGATGCCTGATGCCGGCAATGCCGCCGTCAACATCAACTACGTCTTCGGCATGAGCGAAACCGAACCACAGACCTGGATGCCGGCCTGGGCATGGCTGTCGCTGCTGATTGTGGGCCTGCCGACGGTGATGTTTGCCCCTGTCCACCTCATTCTCGCCAAGTGGAAGGGCGAGACACGGGACCAGGCGCTCGTTGGAGCCTGAGTTGCTGCCCTCTGCCACGCTGCTTTGGGCTCGCCAATGCTCAAGTTTCGTGTATAAGGACGCCAACTGTGCGGGCCCAGGCGGCCCGCGCAGCCCGTTTCTGCCGGCTCCACCGGCAACTGAAAGCGACCCTGCTGGACGGCATCCCGGCCGCGGCCGCCATACCGAGGATGCACTCGGTGAACAAGATCCCAACTTTGAAAGGATATGCCCGATGTCGCTAATTTCGCCTGAGCGCAAAGCCGCCAAAGCCGAAGTCATCAAAAACAACGCCACCAAGCAGAACGACACTGGATCGCCTGAAGTTCAGATCGCGATTCTCACCGAGCGCATCAACCATCTGACCGACCACTTCAAGACGCACAAGAAGGACAACCACTCCCGACGCGGCCTTTTGAAGATGGTTTCTCGCCGCCGCCACCTGCTCGATTATGTCAAGGCAAAGGACGTATCGCGCTACCAGTCCATCATCGAAAAGCTGGGCATCCGCCGCTAGAGCATGTTGAGCTGTAGTGTTAAGCGGTTAGGCGTGAGAAACTTGGCTCATATGGCTGCCGAAGGCGGACCGCGAATTGTGGTTCCATGCCTTGCCGGCGCATGCTGCTCGATCCCACGAGCATCAGTCACATGAAAGCGAGCGTCGGCATCTAAACAGGTGCCGGCGCTCTGCGCGTTTATGCTAGTACGCAAGCGCAGAACGAAGACTGAATATTAGAAACGAAGTCCGAAACGAACGAAAGACCGAACATGTTCGACATTCATCGCGTGGAAATTGATTGGGGCGGCCGCAAGCTTCGCCTTGAGACCGGGCAGGTTGCCCGCCAGGCTGACGCCGCCGTCGTTGCCCAGTATGGGGAGACCAGTGTTCTGGCGACCGTGGTTGCCGCCAAATCTCCGCGACCGGGAATCGACTTTTTCCCGATGACCGTGAACTACGAAGAAAAGACCTATGCCGCGGGCAAGATCCCAGGTGGTTATTTCAAGCGCGAAGGCCGCCCGACCGAGAAGGAAATTCTGACATCGCGCCTGATCGACCGCCCGATCCGTCCGCTGTTCGTCGATGGCTTCAAGAACGAAGTACAAATCATCATTACCGTGCTCTCGCACGACATGGAGAATGACCCCGACATTCTCGCCATGGTGGCTTCCTCGGCCGCACTCACACTTTCAGGCCTTCCTTTCCTCGGCCCCATCGGCGCTGCCCGCGTCGGTGTCATAAATGATGAGTTCGTCCTCAACCCGATGATCGATGAGATGGCGGATTCTTCTCTCGACCTCGTCATCGCCGGCACTCAGGACGCCGTCATGATGGTGGAATCGGAAGCCAAGGAATTGCCCGAGAAGCAGATGCTCGAAGCTGTGATGTTCGGCCACCGCCACTTCCAGCCGGTCATCGACGCAATCATCAAGCTCGCTGAAAAAGCAGCCAAGGAACCCTGGGACCTCGAACTGCCCGATAAGGCGAAATACAAAGATCAGGTCAAGGCCGTTGCCGAGGCGATGCTGGTCGAAGCCTTCTCCACGCCAGAAAAGCAGAAGCGCCAGGACATGGTCGCCGCCGCCAAGGAAAAGGTCTTCTCCGAAATCCAGATTCCTGAAGACGATGCCGCCGAGAAGGTTCTGTTGGGCGACAGCTTCAAGCTGGTTGAGATGGACATCATGCGTGGTTCTGTCGTTAAGACCGGCCAGCGCATCGATGGGCGCGATCTGAGAACCGTTCGCCCGATTGTCTCACAGGTTCACGTCCTGCCGCGCACACACGGCTCAGCGCTGTTCACCCGCGGTGAAACGCAGGCGATGGTCGTTGCGACGCTGGGCACCGGTGATGATGAGCAGTTCATCGACGCGCTCGAAGGCAATCGCCGTGAGCGTTTCATGCTTCACTACAACTTCCCGCCCTACTCAGTTGGTGAGACCGGCCGCATGGGCTCGCCCGGCCGCCGCGAGATCGGACACGGCAAGCTGGCTTGGCG
>JBKEAX010000585.1:0-3023 GCA_047972825.1 Hyphomicrobiaceae bacterium
TGCATTTGGCGACCCATCTTGAACCAGGCAAACCGTGCCCGGTCTGCGGATCGCCCGAGCATCCTGCACCGGCCGCCGGCACGGCCGAGGACGCTGAACTTGCTGCACGCTACCGTCAGGCGAAGGCGGCGTTCGAAGAGCAAAATATGATCGCCGAAAAGGCAGCAATCGCGCGCACCGAGACCACGAGCCTTTTGCGGCAGCGTGAGGGGGCGTTGGCAGAACTTGCTGTGCCTGAGGGTTCGGCTGCCGAGATCGGGAAACTCGTCGCAGCAGCTCAACGCGATATCGAGGCGCTCGGGCCGCAACGCGACATCGACGAATGCAGCGTTCAGGTTGCACGGGCCGCAGAGGCGATGAAAGTTGCCAAGGCCGAACTGGAGACGGTCCGCAACGACCGCGACAGAGTCAAGCTCGATGCCAATAGCGCCAAGACCGAGTTCGATAGCGCTCTTGCCACCATTCCGGAGGAGTTGCGCGCGCTGGACCAGCTTGAAGCCGCGATCGAGGCGGCGCAAAACGAGATCGCAACTTACGAGCGGGCATTCACGGAAGCCGTTCAGGAAGGGCAGACGGCAGCTGGCGACCTCGCCTCGGCCACGACCGCATTTGAGATCGCCGGACGCGATATTGAGAGCGCAACCGAGCAAATGAGCAAGGAGAAGGAACTTTTCGACGCCGGCCTGAGCCGTTGCGGTCTGACGCAAGAGACATTCAATGCAGCCCGCGCAGACATCGACCGGATCGACGAGATCGATGGCCGTATCCGATCCTTTGGAGAGCGCTTGGCTGCCGCCACCGATCGGCTGGCGCGCGCGAAAGCGGCCATCGCGGAAACCGACCGCCCCGATATCGCAGCCCGCAAGGTGGCCCGCGATGATGCCGAGGTTGCCTACAAGCAGCTCTACGAAGAGGCAGCACGGACGGCACAACGTCTCGAACACCTGAAGAAGCTCCATCGCGAAATTCAAGCGGAGGTCAAAGCGCTCGATCAACTCGAGTCGGAAACCGGACCGCTTCGTGACCTGGCGCAGGCATTCTCCGGTGATAACGATGCCCGCACGACATTGGAGGCGTTTGCCATAGCCACCATGTTCGATCATGTCCTGGCCGCGGCGAACCTCCGTCTCGAACCGATGACAAGCGGCCGTTTCCGGCTGGCGCGAGGGGGCGATGGACACGGCCGGGCACGGCGTGGGCTCGACATTCAGGTTGAAGACAGCTTCACAGGGCGAGCAAGACAGACTTCAACGCTTTCCGGAGGCGAGACATTCATCGCCGCATTGGCACTGGCGCTCGGTCTTTCGGACGTCGTCGAAAGTACACGCGGCAACGTGCGGTTGGATGCCATCTTCATCGACGAGGGCTTCGGTAGCCTCGACTCCGCGGACGACGCGGGCACGCTGGACCAGGTTCTGCAATCGCTGATCGAACTGGTTGGTAAACGCCGTGCGGTCGGCCTCATCTCGCACGTGCCACTCGTGCAGCAGACGGTGCCGAACGGGTTCTGGGTAAAGGCTTCCCCGCGCGGCAGTTACATTGAGGAACGCAGCTAGCATGTTTAGCCGAAGTGTACACGGTTCGGCGTGAAAAACATGCTCCAGGCAAAGAGCATGTTCACCTGAAGTGTAGAGCGGTTCAGCTTGAAAAACATGCTTCAAACGAAACAACAACTCTGCACGTCAACCATCAATTTGGCGTGCGACCAGCGTAAGGGTCGGGTCGTCTGGGTAGCGCTGTTGCGAAAACGACAGATCCTGCATCAGCTGAAGCATGGGCTTGTTGTCCGTTAATACAACGCCTTCTATTGTTTCCAGGCGGTGCCATCGCGCGGCACGAATGAGCGCCTCCATCAGCCGCGAACCAATTCCTTGGTTGCGTACACTGTCGCTCACGACGACGGCGAACTCGCAGCTTTTTCCGTCCGGGTTTATCGCGTAACGCGCGACACCATGTTGAACGTCGCCATCTGGCTCATGCAGTATTGCGACCAATGCCATTTCGCGGGCATAGTCGACCTGCGTGAATTGAGCGACCATGTGAGGCGTCAGTTCCTTCAGTGTCTCCATGAAACGGAACCGCTTCGCCTCGCTCGACAGGTTTTTCACGAACGCCTTTTCACTTTCGGCATCTTCAGGCCGTATCGGCCTGATCGTGATTGGTGTGCCATCCGACAGATAGCCTTTCTCGACCAATTGTCGCGGATATGGCGCAATCGAAAGATGAAGACCGGCATCAGGGCCGGGTGCTGCCCTTTCAACCTCAATGCGCGCATCGACAGCAACGACGCCATCGGGGGAGGCGAAAAGCGGGTTGATGTCCATCGATACAAGTTGGGGCAGCTCTACGGCCATGTCTGATACGCGCAGCAGAACTTCAATGATTGCTGACTTGTCTGCCGCGGGTTCATTGCGGAATTGCCCGAGTGAGCGCGAGATCTTTGTCTGGTCGATAAGCCTTTCAGCGAGAATAGTCGTCAATGGAGGCAAGCCGGTTGCGCTGTCGCGTAGCACTTCCACCATCGTGCCTCCTGCACCGAAGACGATGGTTGGTCCAAACACCGGGTCTCGCGCCACGCCGATGAGAATTTCCCGGGCGTTATTTCGAGATGCCATTTTTTCGACAGTTACGCCGTGAATTTCGGCGTTGGGCTGAGCCCTTCGTGCATTCTCGACAATTTCATTGAACGCCTCACGCACCTCGGCAACAGTCATGATGTTGGTGCGCACGCCCCCCACATCTGACTTGTGTGTTATATGCGGCGAGTCGATTTTCATGGCGATTGGAAATCCAACAGACTCAGCCGCCACCACAGCCTTGGCCGAGGTTTCCGCTTCGATGCCGATGTTCGTTTGAATGCCAAACGCTTTCAAAACCGCTTTGGATTCAGTCTGGGACAAAACGGATCGGCCTTCGCTGAGAGCGCCCTCGATAATCATCCGCGCGCCCGTCACATCGTGGTCGTCGGCAAATAGCGGCGGACCGGGGGTGGCCAATGCAAGTCTTCGGTTGAGCTCCTGGCG
>JBKEAX010000598.1:0-2652 GCA_047972825.1 Hyphomicrobiaceae bacterium
GCCGCTCGCCGGTCTGCCAGGCGTTGTTCGGCGCCGGCCACAATGGCTTTGCGCAACTTTTTCACCGACGTAATCGACTTGTCGACGCCAATGTGCTGCGCGGTGGCCATCTGCAGGAGATGCTCCGCTTCTGTCACGGATTCAAGGCGCTGCATGAGCACGGCAGCGCCCTGGCGCTTCAACACAACAATGATGGAGAAGACGTAAGGATCGAAGGCTTTTTCGCCCGATGGCGCAGCTTCCGATCCGGATTGCGAAAGGTCTGGGGCGCTGGCTGGGGGCAGTGCGGATTGCTGCTGGGAACCTTCGCTGTCGGTTGTCCAGGAGGTGTTGGTGCTGCTATCCGTGTTGCTGTCTTCGCTTGTATCCCATACGAGCATGCGATTGACGCGCTTCGTCAGTCGCTCGGCCAGCGTATCAGCCAAGCGCGCATCCACTCCCGGGTCCTCTGCCAGGATGGAACGGAAGAATGCCCGCATCCTGGGGCCGGGCCAAAGCTGCGCCGATCGTGACATCCGTGTCCTTGTGTTTCCGCGTGATCCACACGCCGAATCGCCCTGTGTCAGCGTCTCAGGATCACAAGCGTTCTATGCTGCGCTGTCAATCAGCGGCTTCATCTCTGCATACAGCTTTTTGATGTCCTCGACACCATTTCCGTATTTTTGTTCAATTGTTTGCTGTTCGGACACCCAATCGAAAGCGTTGGCGATGCCGTCGCGCTGCGGAAGCTGGGTTTCGAGCGTTGGATGAACCAACGCAATTTCCTCAATCAGAGTGCGTTCGCGGCCGTTGGCATCGCGGACATAGTTCGCGACGCAAACGTAGCGGCGTTCGTCGACTGGAATCTCTTCCAGATCATCCAGGTTGCGCTTGCCTTCGATAATGAGTGCGATGCGGTCCACGGCAAGTTGGGAGACATAGTCGGGACGGAACGGCACGAGAACCATGTCGGCAATCTTGAGGGCGGCAAGTGCGGCAAACGAGAGCCCTGGCGCGCAATCCAGGATGACCACGTCAAAGGTATCTTCAAAGCGGCGCAGAAGTTGTTCCAGGCGGCCGCGCACGCGGCTTGCCACGATGTCAGGATCGTTTGATTGCTGGGCCTGCTTCAAGAACAGCTCACCTTGCACGTCTTCCAGGAGCAGCGAGCCGGGCAACAGTGACAATTTGGGCGCCTTGCCTGCGCTGTTGGCGACATCGCCCACCCCGTGCAGCAGGTAGTCCTTGGGCTGCATTGATTGGCCGTCGAACAGGTCAAAGAAATAGTCCGCTATGGTGCGGTTGGCTTTCCGGGCCTCGCTCCAGCCCTGGCCGCCGATCAGGATGAGAGAGGCGTTGCACTGGGAATCGAGGTCCATGATCAGGACCCGTTTGCCGTCCCAGATGCTCAAGGCATGGGCAAGCATGACGGAAACAGTTGATTTGCCGACGCCCCCTTTGCGGTTCGCCACGGCGAGGTAAAATGCCATGTAATCACTCCGGATACGCAACTGTTGCGTTTGAGGGAACAGATAGCGCGTTTTTGATGCATCGTCGCGGGAAGGTTCATGCAACAGGGCTGCCGCCGCGGACGTGTGGCCGAATTGCCAGAGCTATTTGCCCGAACAATGGCAATCAGCGGCCAAACGCCGCCTCCGCAACGTTAATCTCATGAGAATGCAGAACTTTAATCTCATGGCTTGGCCGAGGTTTTTTGCAGCGGGGGATTGACGGCCGGTCCTGGCACGAAAATCACAGATGGCAGCTGGTTTTTGCTGGCGCATGCAACTAAAAACAGGTGCTGGAAACGGGATTGGAAGACTTTTTTGGTTTTATGTGAGCAGCAGCGGCGCGCCGCCAGCTCGGCTGGCTGGCGAGGCTTCGCTCAGCTGCAATCCAGTTGAAGCTATACATCTCTTAGGAAAAGTGGGCACGAACCATGGCACGGCGCTATTTCGGGACTGACGGCATACGGGGGCTCGCCAACCGGCATCCGATGACTTCGGAGGTTGCGCTCAAGGTGGGTATGGCGGCGGGCCATGTGTTCCGGACCGGGGACCATCGCCACAGGGTCGTGATCGGCAAGGACACTCGTTTGTCGGGCTACATGCTGGAGGCGGCGTTGATGTCGGGTTTCACGTCCGTCGGCATGGACGTGTTTTTGCTGGGGCCAATGCCGACCCCTGCCGTGGCGATGCTGACCCGCTCACTCAGGGCCGACCTCGGTGTCATGATTTCGGCATCCCACAATCAGTTCGACGACAACGGCATCAAGTTGTTCGATCCTGACGGATACAAGCTGTCGGATGAGACGGAACGCAAAATCGAGGAACTGATCGACGCCGACAGTACCCCCATGCTGGCGCGGGCCGATAGCATTGGTCGGGCAACGCGCGTTGAAAGCGCACAAGAACGTTACATCGAATTTGCAAAGCGCACGTTGCCGCGTGATCTTCGCCTTGACGGCCTCAGGATCGTTATCGATTGCGCCAATGGTGCTGGCTACAGGGTTGCACCGTCTGCTCTGTGGGAACTGGGTGCCGAAGTGATCAAGATCGGTGTCGATCCCAACGGCCGCAACATCAATCATGAGTGCGGATCAACAGCGCCCGAGGCGCTCATCAACAAGGTCAAGGAAGTCCGCGCCGACATCGGCATTGCTCTTGATGGTGA
>JBKEAX010000607.1:0-2144 GCA_047972825.1 Hyphomicrobiaceae bacterium
TTGAGACTTCTTCTCGGCTGTGTACATCTCAAGGAAGATCTTGCGTGCGCGACGCAGGGCAAGGTCTGGCTTCAGGAACACTTCCGAATAGTCGTCATCGGGGTATTCGAACATCTGTTGCTGTTCCTTTACCGCCCACAGATCCTCGGCAGCCACTTCCGGGAACATTTCAGCAGCACGTGATGCTGTCGATTTGCTGGCGTCACCTTTTGACATATGGTGCGCAGGGCAGTTCACAAGAACTCGCCAGACATGCTGTTTGTTGTTGGTCGGCGTGTGGGTGTGAATGAGCACATAGCCGCGCTCGTTTCCATCGACCTCCATCTCGCCAGGAAATTCTTTTTCCGAGGATCGCTCCTTCAGTTCGCCGGGAGGTGCGTTGCGCATGACGACGCGCGTTAGGCCTGGACTCATAAGGCAATGCGTGTGGTGGCGATCAACCTTGTCGAAATGGAACCAATCGACAAGGTAGGGCGGTTGCGAATAGTTCTCGGTCTTGCGAATGGTCATGACATAGCTATTGCCATCAACTTCACCCTCTTCCAGCTCGATGGGAATACGGCTGTTTTCTATATCGCCGATGTTGCCGTCGTGAAGCGGGTAGAAGTGGGTGATGTCCAGCAGGTTCTCGATAAGCAAAAGGTAGTTGGCCTCGACCTGCATTGGCCCGACGCAAACCGTTTCCCACTTGCTGTCGCCAACTTCAGGAACTCGAGGGGGTTTGCGTGTTTCGGCTTTGTCAGGGTTACCTGGCCAGACCCACACCAGGCCGTCTTGTTCGATGACGGGGAAGGCGTTGACCTGGGCTTGCGGCGAGATCGGTCCGGTGGGATGGGAGGGAATCATCACGCACTTGCCGCTCATATCGTAACGCATGCCGTGGTATGCGCACTCAAGTGTTCCGTCCGGCATTAGCCGTCCCTTGGAGAGTGGGAAGCGCTTATGTGAGCAACGGTCGTCATAAGCGACGACGTCCCCGTCCTTGGTGCGCCACATGACCATTGGACGCTCGCAGATAACGTGACCGGTGAGCTTTTCTGATGGAAAGTCAGCCGAAGTCCCGGCGACATACCAGCAATCCTTTACGATGAACTGTTCCGTCATGGCGTAACCTCGTTTTGTGTGTGTTGTTCAGGTTCAGTATGTTCAGAATTGTGTAGTGGTGGATTTCGATCCTAGACGTCGAGTTCGAGCACGCCGCCTTTTGATCGTCCGCAACAGACCATTATGTAAGTCTTGCGTTCCTTCTCGCTCAGGACGGTGTCGCGATGTTCCGGCAGGCCTGAAAGATATCGCGTGATGCACGTTCCGCAGTAGCCTTCGTTGCAGTCTGTTTCCACGTCGCAACCTTCGCTGCGAAGGACATCGACAATGGTCTTGTCTGCCGGTACCGTCACCGTTTTTCCGGTGCTCTTGATCTTGATGTCAAAGGCCACATTGTCTTCGTCGTTCAGCCCTCCTGCAGGGGCCGAGAAATATTCGCGATGAACGGCATGGGGTGGCCATGCTTCGACATTGCTTTCGCAGGCGCTCATGAAGCCGGTTGGGCCGCAATAATAAAGATGCGTGCCAATTTCAAAATCTGAAAGAAGTGCAGGCATTCCCGGCCCCTTTTCAGGGTCACCGTTGTCGTGATGGATGTTGACTTTACCTTGAGCGACATAGGGAGCGAGCTTGTCGCGAAATGCTGTACGCTCCTCGTTGCGCGTCAGGTAGTGCATCGACCACCGCGCGCCTTTCTTCTCAAGTTCTTCGATCATGGCGATCATTGGCGTTACGCCAATTCCCCCTGCAAGGAGCAGATGGGCGCGTGCCTCTCTTCCAGCCAGCGGGAAGTGGTTGATCGGCGCGGTAATCGTCAGGACGTCACCAACGTTTACCTCTTCATGCATTTTCTTGGAGCCGCCGCGTCCGCCTTCTTCTTTCAGCACTGCAATCTGGTAACGGCTGGTGTCGGCAGGATCGCTGCACAGGGAATACGAGCGGATCAGGCCTTCACCCAGATGCACCTCAATGTGCGCGCCAGCGGTAAAGGGTGGGAGTTGTTTGCCATCGGGGTCGACGAACTCATAGGAGTGGATACCTTCGGCTTCCTCGTTAATGGCGGAGACCTTCGCGGAGAGCTTTACCTTGTGCAAAGGACT
>JBKEAX010000021.1:0-13616 GCA_047972825.1 Hyphomicrobiaceae bacterium
GAATGCATCGCCTGCAGGGGGGAAGGCCAAAGTCAAACCCGTGCCGCACCCGTGAGCTGGTGTGGGGGACGGGTGGCGTCGGCATCCTGGGCTGAAGAGCCCGATAGGTTCAACATAGATCAGCCCACCTCACCTCGGGGCTAGGGTCCGGACCCCATATTTAATCTGCGTTGCGGCCAGACTGCCGCCAAAGGCGGGCGGCACCACGTGCGCCGCTCGCATCGCCGTGTCGTGGTGGCCGGATGTCAACGGTCTTGTCGTCTGCGAAAATATAGGGTGCGATGCGCCGGGGTATGTCTGTGTAAAGGTGGCTGAGATTTGATAGCCCGCCTCCCAGAACGATTATGTCTGGATCAATGAGATTGATGACATGGGCCAAACCTCTGGCAAGCCGGTCAGTGTGCCTCTCTAATGTGGCGCGTGCAGCCTGAACGCTTGGGGTGGGCAAGGTTTGGCCAGCCAGGGCAACAATTTCTTCAGCCGTCAGCTCTTGAGTCGCCGCACGTGCATGGTCGGCAGACAGACCCGGTCCGGAAATCCACGTTTCCAGACAACTGGTACGGCCGCACCAGCATTGGGGACCGGGGTATTCGCTACTGGTGGGCCAAGGTAACGGATTGTGTCCCCATTCACCGCCGATGCCGCGCGGGCCATCCAGCAGCCGTCCGCCATGCACGACGCCACCGCCACAGCCGGTTCCAAGAATGACGCCAAACATCACGTTGGCATCGCGTCCAGCGCCGTCCTCGGCTTCAGAAAGCGCAAAGCAGTTGGCATCGTTTGCGAGCTGCAGCGGCCGGTTATCCAGGGCCTTGGCAAGGTCGGCAGAGAGGGGCTTGCCGTTCAACCAAGTGGAATTGGCGTTTTGCACGAGGCCCGTTGCGGGGGCGATAGAGCCTGGCATCGCAATGCCGACATGGCCGCTGGTGGCAAGTCCGCATTCGCGTTCGACAGCGGCGGTAAGTTCTGCAATTGCCCGCACGGTGCCGTGATAGTCGTTGCGCGGCGTTGCCCGGCGAATCTTGGCGAGGGTGCGCCCGTCTGGATGAAGTACGATCGCTTCAATCTTGGTGCCGCCCAGGTCAATGCCAACGCTGGGCATGAAGGCCTTTGGCGGTGGCTGCCGCCCCGCCGGCATCAGACGCTGTACTCCGGCGGCGGACCAGCGAGGGTTGCGTGGGCAGCAGTAACGTTCTCAGGCGTCAGCCCAGCTTCGGCAGCAAATACAATCAGTAATGTTTCGTCCTGCATCATATATTCCAGGATGCCGCAGAGCATGGCGGGATTTCCAGCTTGGCTGCGCAACTCGGTGGGGCCAATCCCTGACAAAGCGAGAAAGCGCCCCATGCGGTCGGTATCAGCGGCCAGAAACGCTAACGCTCTCAACGCGATAGTTTCAGCCTCATGCGGCGCGGTGCTATTTTTCGAGGGCATTTGTTTGTTTCCTGAAAGAAATCGCACGAAACGGCCTTCAGCTTAAGCTGTTGGTTACGCATAAGACCGCAAAGTAGATGGAAGTCCGCTTGCGAGAATCGGTGCAAAACGACTGGAGTACAAGGCAAATCCACTACAATGCAAGGGCAGGCCACCTGATCGATGACCTACCAAGAGACCACCATGCCAGCCGAGCATCGCATCAAAAACACAACGCATACGGGCAAGACCGTCCTAATCGTTGAGGACAATGAGCTCAATATGAAGTTGTTTCACGACCTGCTCGACGTCAATGGCTATCGAACCGTGCAAACGCGCAACGGGCTGGAGGTGCTTGACCTGGCGCGTGAACATCGACCCGATCTCATCTTGATGGATATCCAGCTTCCCGAGGTGTCTGGCCTGGACGTGACGCGCTGGCTCAAGGACGATCCTGACCTTTCATACATTCCCGTTATTGCAGTTACGGCCTTCGCCATGAAGGGCGACGAAGAACGAATCCGCTCCGGGGGATGTGAGGCCTACATTTCGAAACCAATTTCAGTGGTGACCTTCCTTGAGACAGTGCGCCACTTTATAGGCGATGCGTAAGGGTAACCCTCCGTTTTCTGCCGCAGGATGGATGTGAAGCGTAAACCATGACTGCCCGTGTTCTTGTCGTCGATGATATCCTGGCCAACGTCAAACTGCTGGAAGCGCGGCTCTCAGCGGAATATTTTGATGTGCTGGTGGCCTATAGCGGCAAGGAAGCGCTTGAGGTTCTCTCTCGCGAGCGTGTCGATGTGGTGCTGCTCGACGTCATGATGCCGGGTATGGATGGTTTTGAAACCTGCACGCTCATCAAGAAGAATCCTAAGACGCACCATATCCCTGTCATCATGGTCACCGCACTTGACCAGATCTCCGACAAGATCCAGGGCCTGGAAAGCGGAGCCGACGATTTTCTCACCAAGCCTGTCGATGATATTGCACTTATCACGCGGGTTAAGAACCTGGCGCGGTTGAAAACCTTGAACGACGAAATGCTGATGCGGGCGACGACCAGCCGGCAACTTGGCGTTGGCGAGGATGACGCATACGAAAGGGCGCTTGCCGCAAGACCCGGCCGCGTGCTCATCATCGAGGACCACGCCCGTTCCGCAACCCGCCTTCTGGAGCCGTTGTCACAGGTGCACGATGCTTTCACCGAAGCCGATCCCAAGCACGCACTTTCTATGCTTCAGGATTACGACTTTGATGTCGCCATCATAAGCCTGAACCTTGTCAATTCAGACGGGTTGCGGCTGTGCTCGCAGTTGCGCTCGCTCGACCGCACACGGCATCTGCCGTTGATCATTCTGGTTGTGGAGGGCGAGGAAGCGCGGCTCTTGCGCGGCCTGGACATGGGTATCAATGATTACTTGATACGGCCGGTGGAGCGGCATGAGTTGCTGGCGCGCGTCAACACGCAAATCAAGCGAAAGAGGTATACCGACTTTCTTCGCAACCGGATCGAGGAGAGTGTTGAACAAGCGGTGACCGACGCGCTGACGGGCCTTCATAACCGGCGGTATATGGAGGGGCATCTGGAAACGCTGGTACGTGACGCGGTGCGTGGTGGCCGGCAGCTTTCCGTGCTTGTTGCAGACATCGACTTTTTCAAGCACGTCAACGATACCTACGGCCACAATGCTGGAGACATGGTGCTGCGCGAGTTTGCAAATCGCATTCGCCGCAACACCCGCGGAATTGATCTTGCCTGCCGGTTCGGCGGTGAAGAGTTCGTTATTATTATGCCGGATACTGAGAGCGGCCGCGCCTTTCAAATTGGCGAGCGGCTCAGGGCCTGCATCGCGGCCAATCCCTTCATGATTGACGATACCGCTGTTCGGGTTACAACGAGCGTTGGGCTGGCCAGTTTGGCTGGCAGGGATGATACGCCCCTCTCGCTGTTTAAGCGGGCAGATGATGCGCTCTACAGCTCCAAGCGTTCGGGGCGCAACACGGTAAGTGTTGCGGCGTAGAATGGAATATTGCCCTGCTGAGCGCAGTGGATTTTGTGGGAACTCATTTTTATCGCCCAAAGCATTACGAGCATGTCGGAAAATCACCTGTCATCATTTAAATAATTATTTGATTCTTATTTGATTTTTACACATGAACGGGTTTTGCTCACTGAGATGCAAAATAAGTCAGAAGTTCAAGGCTCTTCTGCTCAAATGTTAAACTTGCCTACAAAAAAGGTGCGCCGACCGTCCAGAAAATCAAAGCACAACTTGCTTTGAGCTGGACGATCTGCCAATTTGCCCTCGTTCAGAATTGGACTTTATTCGAATTCGAGACTGTATCCCGTTTCACACTGGCAACACATTCCAGGTGAAGAACGGAAACGGTTCGGTTCCCGCAAACCGGGTTCGCCGCATCTCCTGGTCTAGCGGGAAAGTCGCGATTGGTACGGCAGCAGCTGGAGTAGCCTCCTCAACAGAGCTGCGCTCCGTGCCAATTGCGAGAGACCCTACGGAGAGTCAACGCCCTCTTTGACTGTTCGTTGGGAAAGGCCAGGAATTGTAGCTAGCTCGGATTCATACCCCGCTGCCGAGGTGTTACGGTTCCTGGCCACACCTAACCCGACAAGCTGACACAACACACCCGCGCATGTCCGTTGAGGGCATGCTGGTATGCCTGTTACTCATGAGGGTTCGGCAGTGGCAAGGTTGCTGGCCGAAAGAGCCATCTCAGATCAACTAACTGATGCTGATCGACCGCGGCTGCAAGCTCGACTTAGGTTATTTTATTTTCGTTTCTTTGAATTCAACGTGCTTGCGTACGACAGGGTCGTACTTCTTCATTACAAGCTTTTCCGTGGTGTTGCGGGGGTTCTTCTTGGTTACATAAAAGAACCCGGTTCCAGCGGTCGACAGCAGCTTTATTTTTTGTACAACGGGCTTGGCCATGATCGCCTTCAATCGCTCGAGTGTTGAGATTTGCGCCGCAACATACTCCACCGTCCTGGACTGTCAAGGGAGCCTCAGTCGATCAGGTCGCGCCGAAATGTCCCGCGCACGAACCTGTAGTAGGGGACAGGCCTGGAATATGCCGGTGAGGCAAGAGTTAACGAAAGATCTTCAACCACCGCCCGAGTGATGTTGGGAAGGTCCAGGGCGCGGATTTCATCCAATGTAAACCAACCGATTTTGCGCAGTTCATCGTCGGAGTGTCCTGTTTCGTGCGCGATGATGCGGGCGTCTGCCATGAAAAAACGCGTGTCGTAGCGGCGTGGACGCGAGGGCGGCGTTATGGCGCGTGCAAAAAAGGTCAAACCAGCGAGCGATGGCTTGAAGCCTGTCGCCAGGAACTGCTGCCAGCTGTTTCTTGGAGGCTGGTTGGGATCGTCATTGGGCCGAGCAGCCCGATCCAGAGACTGCCGCGGCTTGGCTGCCTCCTGAGCTGGCTTTTCGCCGATCACGATGCCAGCTTCCTCAAACGTTTCGCGGATTGCGGCAAGGGCCAATGCGCGTGCGCGGCTGGCGCCTGGTTGCCCCTTCATGTCGTGTAGCAGACGCGTGGTATCGGTGCCGGAAAGTGCGCCAAGGCAAGCCATGCTGCGGTCGGCCCGATCGACGCGGCCGCCTGGAAAAACGAATTTGTTGGGCAGGAAGACCTGAGTTGAACGGCGCTGACCCATCAGGATCCGTGGAGCGGTGCCAGTATGATCCACCAGGACAAGGGTGGCCGCATCCTTTGGCCTAAGAGCGCGTTTGGATTGGTCCTTGGCTGGATGTTCGCCAGGGGTATCTGAGGTGGATATGCGCAATGCATCATCGCCGCGCGATCCTCCCTGCCCGGTTGAGGTGGCCATCCTCAGCCTCGCGGCAGGTTTGATCCGGGCGCGATCTCAATTTCGTCTGGCTGCCCGGAAAACCCGTGCATACGCAGTGCCCACTGCAAAGCCACCAGTGCACCCTTTACGCGGGGCAACAGCCAAAGGCTCATGACGATGACCATGGTTGGCCATAGAGCCATGTGCACCCAGTTGGGCCAATCCCGGTACATTGCAGCACTGAGCATCAGGCCGACAACAATATGCCCCGTGATGAGCATTGTGAAATACGGCGGTGCATCGTCAGCGCGATGGTGATGCAACTCTTCGCCGCAAGATGGACAAGCATCGTTGACCTTCAAGTACGCATAAAAAAGCGCGCCTTTGCCGCACGCCGGGCATTTCTGGCGAGCGCCGCGCAGTAGAGCAAGCTGAGTATCACGTGGTTCAGGTGCGCTCTGGTCGGGATGTGCTTGTTCTTCGATCATGACCTTTGGTGACGTGTCCGGGATTGCAGGTCAAGCGGCAAAATCGACACGGCGGTGTCGGGTTTTCCTATCGGGATAGCAATTCGCCGTGTTTGGCCAGTGGGTTGCGCGCCAGGTGACGGCAACATTGTGGTTGCGCCTGTAAATCCTAGGTGCATTTACCTTTCACGGAATCGCGCCAGCGCTCTATTTTCTTTTACTTTGAGCATGTTCTTCACGCCGAACCGCGTACACTTCGGCTGAACATGCTCTAGAGGCCGGGCTCTTCTCTCGGCACCTTCGCGACCACAGTGCAATAACGCAGTAACGGAGGCCAAGGGAAACAGTGCCTATGGAATGGCTTGGGATGCTGAAGGACGCTGCGGTGGTTGTCGCGACTTTAGCGGGAACCTGGATAGCTGGGTCTGGCGTGAACGCATGGAAGCGGGAGCATACCGGCAAACGCGACATCGAACTATGCCAGGACGTCATTGAAGACTTCTACAAGGCCGAGCAGCACATTCGCACCTTGCGAAGTCCCATGTCCTATCCCGACGTGGAGTCGGCAGGACGACCAGGGCGTGACGCCGAAACCGACGAGCAGAGGCGAAACCGGGACACACACTACGTGCCGCTAGCTCGTTTTAACGGGCAGCAGGAGTTCTGGGCGGAATTTTTTTCTCGTCAATTCAGGATGCGCGCAATCTTTGGTGACCAGGGCAAAGAACCATTTGATAAAATCGACGAAGTGCTTCGGCGTTTTCGGGCAGCGGCGGTGACACGCTACCAAACTTTTGAACAGCCTGGCGCAGAGCGAAATGCAGAGCTCTGGAACAATACTGATCGGGTCATCTGGGAAGTGCAGAACGATGACGAGATCAACACATCGGTGCGCGCGGCAATCTCGGATATGGAGCGCATCTGTATGCCGGTCGTAAGGGGTGAGCAACGTGCCGGAATTGTCCAAAAAATATCTGCTTGGTTCAACAAAGGGAAGGCGGCCTGATCACTACCCCATGGCGCAGCCAAGTCGGCGAGCCCAGGCAGACCGGCCTCGCGACAAACCAGCATGACTGGCGAACACGAGCCTCACGCCTGAGCCCACTCGCACATATAGCAGACACTCCAAGTGTTCAGTAGGGCGCTCTAGCCAAAACAGTCCTTACTGCAATCGATAGCTCACGGTCACTTGCACTGAAATTTCCTGCTGACCCTCGGCAATCGGCACGCTTTCCGCCATTGCCATCCGCGCCCGTACCGGCCCGCGCGGCATTATGGTGCTGCCCCCCTCCGAGATCGTCAAAACCTCGCCAAGCGTCGCGCCCGCGGCCTGCGCATATAACTCCGCACGTTTTCGCGCATTCTCGATCGCTTTTTTACGGGCCTCATCTTCGAGTTCGTCGCTATTGGCAATATCGAAGGACAGCCCACCAATCTGATTGGCGCCGAGCGATACCAGCTGGTCGAGCAACGGCCCCAGCTTTTCCAGGTCACGAACCGCAACATGAACATCATTGGAAACGCTGTAACCCTGAATTTCCGGCGGCTTGCCATCCTGGTTGCGCTGATAGCGCGGCGATACGCGAAACCCTGTCGTCTTGACATCACTATCGGTTATGCCTGCGTCAGATAAGCCTTTGAGCAGCTTCCGCATCGTTGCGCTGTTCTTGTCGAGGGCTGCTTTTGCCGTATCAGCTTCGCTGGCAACACCAGCCGTTACGCGAGCCATGTCCGGCGCCGCCGAAACGCTCCCAGAAGCGGTTACCGTGATATGCCGGATAATATCCTGCGAGCCTTTGCCATCGTCCATCGTCCCACCTTGCGCCAATGCCGCCTCACCCCAGATTGCACCTGCCATGAACACCACCATGGCAAGTAAGCCTGTCAAACCTGTCCTTGAAGCCAGAAACTGCTTCATTGCCAACCTCCGTCCACTGCGCCACCGGCCTCAACCGGGCAACCTTGATCGCGCCTTGCGCCCCGGATAAGGCGTGAACTCGGCAGAACTAAGGGGCGCGCATCCCGTTTTGATACTACAACGGTGTTGTTGGGCTTTGCCCTTTGCCCGCCTGTCGGCTATACGGATGCGCGAATTTTGTATTCAACGCTTCGCAGCCGCCAACGCTGCGGTGGGGCCCGTAGCTCAATGGTTAGAGCTGGCGGCTCATAACCGTCTGGTTGCAGGTTCGAATCCTGACGGGCCCACCACTTTTATTGGCGCGACGCCGCCCGCCATCCCGTCGCGCGGGTTACGGTGCGAGGCTACGTCTCTCACCTCCACTGTTTTATTGGCGAGACGCCGCCCGCCAACCCGTCGCGCGGGTTACGGTGCGAGGCTACACCTCTCACCTTCACCGTTTTATTGGCGCGTCGCCGCCCGCCAACCTGCCCCTAGATCGCGTTCACTTTTCACAGCATCGCGAACGCGCTCCATTTTCTTTTAGGGGCATGTTCTTCACGCTGAACCGCTGCACACTTCAGCTAAACATGCTTTAGCTATCCGCCTCGATGACGGCAATCTTCTCACCAGCGTGTACGGATTTGAGCGCTGCGACATCATCTAGCGCCTGCGCCCACACGTTGCACGGGCTCGCAAGCCTGATCTCGCCATTGCGAGAGATGGGCGTGGGGCCAAAACCGATGGCTATGGCATCACCGTCCGGCCAGAAGGCAATCTCTCCACCTTTGACAACATCGCGCGCATCGGCTTCAGGCGTCGCAGAAAACGGCGTGGCAAAATACACCTCCTGCCCCCAGGTCCGCGCTGTCGCGTAGATTGGCAATGCCTGCCAGATCTTGTCAGCTGTTGGTGTTTCCAGAAGCCTGGCCCGGATTGCCACTTCGCCTGCCCGGATCAAGATTTCACGCATGACACCTCCCACCCAACGTTTTTTCTTATAACGGCGACGTTTGCACCATGCCGGCTTTCAACCGCCGCCGGAAGCTTCGTGCTTCTCTGCCTTACGCGACATTGTTACTTTTTCACCCACGCGGACATTCCGCAAGACCTCGACATCACCAATCACTGTAGCAAAGACGTTGACCGGGCTTGGCATACGGATTTCCCCTGCCCGTGAAATCGGTGTGGCCCCATAAGCCATGAGAACACGCCGCTCCTCAGCCCAAAAACAGATATCGCCAAGCTTCGTCTGAAGACGCGCCGTCCGATCCCGACCTGAAGCCACCGGGACCTCAAAGTGGATGCTCTCCCCCCACGGTTCCGCCGTACCAAACAGCGGCAATGCTTGCCAGATACGCTGCGCCGTAGCCGTTTCGGCCAGTTCCGCCTCAACCTGCACCCGTCCGGCAGCGATCAAAAGCACACGGCGTTCGCCACCAGCAGCGGATTGCTTTGCTGCGCTATGAGTAAAGCGCGGCGGTGGTGGTTGCCGCCTTAGAATGTCAGTCGGCATTATTGAACTCTCCGTTTGCTTTGGAAATTCATGGCGGAGCCTCAGCACCGCACAAAACAAGACGGGCGCCAATAAGGCGCCCGTTCATATTAAAAGTGCAGCAATGCCCTAGGGTCCGGACCCTAAGCCGCTTCGGTAAATATCAGGTCGGTGACGGGCCGAACACCAGCACGGCATTGAGGCCACCGAACGCAAACGAATTCGACATTGCGTAGCGGACCTTCATATCGCGGCCTTTGTTGGGGATGTAATCAAGGTCGCATTTGGGGTCAGGCTCTTCATAACCGATGGTCGGGGGAACCCAGCCCTCCTGGATCGCCTTGATGCAGACGCCCGCCTCGACACCGCCGCCCGCGCCGAGCAGATGCCCATGCATGGACTTGGTCGACGAGATGGCCAGCTTGTTCGCGTAGTCGCCAAACACATCCTTGATGGCGTTGGTCTCGTTTACGTCGTTGAGTGCGGTCGCCGTACCGTGCGCGTTGAGGTAGTCGATCTCGGAGGCGTCGATACCTGCATCATCAATCGCGAACTGCATGGCTGAACGCGGGCCGTCGATATCTGGGTTGACCATGTCCTTGCTGTCCGACGACATGCCAAAGCCCATGAGTTCAGCCAGAATGTTGGCCCCGCGCCGTTTTGCGTGCTCGTATTCCTCCAGCACCAGAATTCCAGAGCCTTCCGCCAGAACCGTGCCGTTGCGGCGCTTGGAGAACGGGAAGCATCCGTCTGGAGACAAAACGCGCATCGCCTGCCAGGTGCGCATCGACCCATAGGTCAGCACGGCTTCAGAAGCGCCTGCCACACCGACATCGACAATGCCGTTGCGAATGTAGTCATACGCGATGCCAATGGCATGGGTTGCCGTCGAACAGGCCGAGCAGGTGGCGAATGTCGGACCCTTTATGCCATATTCAATACCCACATGCGCGGCAGCCGACGATCCGATAATCCGCAGCAGCGTCAACGGGTGCGTCGCGCGCTTGTTCTTGATGAATAGATCGCGATAGGCCTGCTCGACAGTCGAATAACCGCCTGCACCCGAACCGATGATGCAGCACGACCGGTAGGGATTGTTGTAGGGTGTCGGCAGTCCCGACATTTCCCAGGCTTCGTCGGCCGCACGTCCGGCAAACCACGAATACCGTTCGCCGTACTGGATCTTCTTGCTCTTGACGTGTGTCGCCGGGTCGAAACCTTTGATCTCGCCAGCAATGTGAATGTAAAGATCGTCGAGCTCAAAGTTCTCGATGCGCGTAACCCCGCATCTGCCTTCCTTCATCGAGGCCCAGGTCTCAGTGGAATCCAGACCAATCGGCGTAACCATGCCATAACCAGTAACCACGACGCGGCGCAAGCCGTCCGCTCTTTTCATATCTTTGTGCTCTTACAATCAAGGCGGCTACGTGCCGCCATCAACATACAAAAAGAAACGGGGCTGGTGTCGGGGCAAATGAAATGACCCTGCACACGCCCCGCCAGAACCGTCAGGCCTTTGCGGCGTCAGCGGAAGCTGCATTGCCGTCAATCAGCGCCTTGACCCGGTCGACGACAGACCCAACCGTCTTGAAGTCCTCGACATCTTCGTTTGCGTTATAAGGAATCTCGATCTGAAACGAGTCCTCAATGTCAAATACGATCATGGCCAGATCAAGCGACTCGATCTTCAAATCGGTCAATGGCGTAGACAAAGCGATATCGTCACGCGGTTCTTTCATGTGCTTTTTCAGGATCTCAATGATCTTTGTGGCGACTTCGTCCATTATGCTCTCCTAATCCGCGCCCCGCGGGCGTCGCGGACCCCTGTTACTCATATCCTACTAGGCACATGCTGTGCTGCAAACAAGCTGCGGCCGTCCATATACTTAAACATCGCCTGCGTCCAGCATGGGCGTCAGCGGTTAACCTGCCATAGTCCTCCTGAGCAAAGTCCGTGCCGCAGACACAATTTGCTCACGTGCACGGATAAATCAATGCGTTGAAGAACTATAACGGCTGGCAGTTCTAGCCGAAACTTCTGAAAAAGTGTTCAATAGTATTGGCGTAGCTCTTTCCGCCACAGTTTTGCGATGTCTCAGCGGTGCAGCAAAAATAAAAATGGTCTTTGGCCTCTCGTAGACAGCGTGAGGCAAGTTCGGGAGGGTGACGATGACGGCAAGTGAGACGCACCAGAACGACCTCAATCCAAGATGGCTCAGCTCATATCCGGCAAATATTGAGTGGCGTCAAACGTTTACACCGGCTCCGCTTTATACCCTTTTGGATCAGGCCGTGTCCCGCTTCGGCACAAAGACTGCAACAAATTTTCTTGGTCGGACAATTGCTTACGCAGAACTTGGCCGGCTCGTTGAGCGCGCCGCGGCTGGTCTGCAACGCCTAGGGGTAAAAAAGGGGACTAAAGTTGGACTGTTCCTGCCGAATTCACCAACCTTCATCATCTACTATTTCGCAACCCTCAAGGCTGGCGGCGTCGTCGTTAACTATAATCCGCTCTACACAATACCAGAGCTGAAGTTTCAAATTGAGGATAGCGAGACCGAAATCATGGTCACGCTCGACCTTAAGTTGTTGTTTGACAAAATCGAAACGTTGCTTGCGGACGACGTTCTGAAGAAAGTTGTCGTAGCACCCTTTGCAAGCCTTTTGCCAGGAACAAAATCCGTACTCTTTCGATTATTCAAGGGCAAGGAATTGGCCAACCCGCTGGCATCCCCTTCCAAAGACAGGATCACCTTGGAAGGCCAGGTGCTGGCCGAGCATGGGCCAAGAACCCCGGTTCCCATCGACCCGGATAACGATATCGCCGTGCTTCAATATACCGGTGGCACCACCGGCACCCCAAAAGGGGCGATGCTGACGCACGCCAACACCTACATCAATGTGCTTCAGGTGATGAGCTGGGCGCCTGATCTGGTCGAAGGGGAAGAAAAAGTCATGGGCGTCCTGCCCTTCTTCCACGTCTTCGCCATGACCGTCGTCATGAACTACGGCATCGCGAAAGCAGGCGAAATCGTCATCATGCCGCGCTTCGTTCTCAACGACGCCATGAAGCTCATCAGCAAGAACCGGCCAACCGTCATGCCCGGCGTTCCCACTTTGTTTAATGCCATGCTCAATCACCCTGATCTCAAGACCTTTGATCTGTCGTCATTGAAGTTCTGCCTGTCAGGGGGGGCCGCGTTGCCCGTCGAAGTAAAGCAGAAATTTGAAGCCCTCACAGGCTGCAAGGTGGTGGAAGGCTACGGTTTGTCGGAGACCTCCCCCGTTGCCACCTGTAACCCTGTGGATGGACCGGTGCGGTCTGGCTCCATCGGCATCCCTCTACCAGCGACGTTCCTTTCTCTGCGGGATCTTGAAAATCCCGACAAGGAAGTGCCGCATGGTGAGAAGGGCGAAATATGCATCGCCGGGCCACAGGTCATGAAGGGCTATTGGAACCGGCCCGAAGCAACGGCCGACGCCTTCACATCCGACGGGTTCTTCCGCACTGGAGATGTCGCCCGCATGGACGACGATGGGTTCTTTTCCATCGAAGACCGGATAAAGGATCTGATTATCTGTTCGGGCTATAATGTCTACCCAAGGCAAATCGAGGAACGCATCTACGAACATCCAGCCGTTGAAGAAGTCACGGTCATCGGCATTGAGGATGAGTACCGCGGTGAAGCTCCCAAGGCCTTTATCAAGGTTAAGGCGGGCGCCAAGCTAACTGCCGAGGAAATCATGGTGCATCTGGAGAAAACGTTGTCCAAGATTGAACTGCCTGGAGAGATTGAATTCCGCGACAGCCTGCCCAAGACCATGATTGGAAAGCTCTCCAAAAAGGAGCTCAAGGAAGAAGAGGCAGAGCGACGGGCCACACGCAAGGCCGATTGACGGTAATCAGTTCAATGCAACAGAACGACGCCAGCGACATCATTTCTGAAACGACCCCTTCGGTACAATCTACATGTGAGGAAGACACCTTCACGATTGGCCAGCTTGCCGAGGAGTTCAATATCACCACGCGGGCCATGCGCTTCTACGAAACCCGCGGCCTCATCCAGCCACGCCGTGAAGGCACAGCCCGAATCTATTCCCGCCGGGATCGCGGCAGGCTCATCCTGATTTTGCGCGGCAAGAACCTCGGCTTTACCCTTGAGGACATCGCCGAATATCTTGCGCTATACGACGTCGACCGTTCTCAGCGTGCGCAAACCGAGATGTTGCTGGAAAAGGTGGAGGCCGCGATTGCCGATCTCAACCGGAAAAAAGCAGACCTTGCCCGCACAATGACCGACCTGAAGGAGTTGCGCACCAACTGCATGAACTTTCTGAAGGACGCCGGCCAAAGGTGAACGTGAGTGGCCGGCCTTGTTCCGCTGCGCGCTCTGTTTTGTTTTATTTAGTCATCCGTGAAGAACTCGCAGTCTATTGATCCAACGAATTTAAAACGCGTTTTTCGGGCCTCGGAGTTGCAGGATTTCCACGGTTTGGCATGGATTTCCTTGCAAATTGTGCTGA
>JBKEAX010000104.1:0-1923 GCA_047972825.1 Hyphomicrobiaceae bacterium
TGTCGACGTCACCGTCATCTCGCCAGCGCTTGTCGAGGAATTCGTCAGTGGCGGAAGACTTCAGCGCATCCCACATCTTGCCGGTGTCTGCCGGATAAGGGCCCGGGCCCCATTCAATTTCGATCGCATTTGCGGCCTGGATGGCTCGCCACGTATTGTCGGCGACCACAGCGACACCATGCTTGATTGGCAGCACCTTTTTAACGCCGCGCATTTTCTCAGCCTTGGAGGCGTCAAACTTTTTGACGTCGCCGCCAAGGCCGGGGTTGGCCCGCACCGTGGCGTGGACCATACCGTCAACCTTTGCATCAATGCCAAAGATCTGTGTGCCGGTGGATTTGGCGACAATGTCTGTGCGTTGGACTTTCTTGCCAAGGTAGCGCCAACCCTTGGGGTCGCGTAGCGCCACGTCGGCAACTGGGGTGATGTTGGCTGCATCCTTGGCCAATTCAGTGTAGGCAAGCGTCTTGCCGTCGGGTCCGATGACTTTTCCGTCTTCCGTCTTCAGGCTGGACCGATCAACCTTCCAGCGCCGGGCTGCAGCTTCCTTCAGGGTTTCGCGCGCCACGGCACCAGCGGTCAACAGCCGCTCATGCATGTCAGCGATCGACGTAGATCCGCCAGTTATCTGGAATGCGATTATTTTGCCGACAGACGACAGGATGCTGCGCAGATGGTCTGGTATCCAGCCGTGATCGTAAGCTGGGAATGGTGCATTGTCGGCGGTCGCCACTCCGTTGTAGTAGGCTTTGTTTGGTTCACCTGGATCCAGCTTGCAGTTGTGCGGGTCGATGTCGAGTTCTTCGGCGATCAGATAGGCCTGCATGGAATAGGTGCCTTGGCCCTTGTCAGCGCGCGGCGTGATGAGGGTCACACCAGTGCTGTCGATCTTTACGAAGGGCGTAATGGCGGCTTCGCCTTCGTCGATGTCGTCAAGTAGCGGATTGGGGATGGCCTTTTTGGCTTCGTAGACACCAAACGCCACGCCACCTGCGACCAACGCAGAGCCAATGAGAAACGTACGCCGGGCAATTGTTGCTATCTTCGCCATGGCTCAGGCCTTCTTGAGGTTGGCGGCAGCCGTCTTTATGGCGGCGCGGATGCGGGGATAGGTGCCGCACCTACACAGGTTGCCGCTCATTGCATCGTCGATGTCCTGGTCGGTGGGATCTGGGTTTCCCGACAGGAGGCTGGCGGCCTGCATGATCTGACCGGATTGGCAGTAGCCACATTGGGCGACTTGATGTTCGATCCAGGCTGCCTGGACGACGTGCAGTTTTTCTGGCGTACCGAGACCCTCTACCGTGATGATCTCACCGTCGATGTCCGATGCCGCTGTCTGGCAGGAGCGGACCGCTGTTCCCCCCATGTGGACCGTGCAGGCGCCGCACTGGGCAATCCCGCAACCGTATTTGACGCCCGTTATGCCTAATTCATCGCGAAGAACCCACAGCAAAGGCATGTCAGGCTCGACGTCGACTTCGTGATCCTGTCCATTCACTCGCAGCTTCATAGTATTCTCATGCGTTTGAATTTATGATGTTTTTTGCAATTGCTGTTCGATCAAGCTATTTCATAACCTTAATGGTGTTTCGATCCTGGGCTCCATTATTTTTTGATGCTGTTTTGGCGGAGCAAGGTCGATAATCCGTGTTGCTCAGGGTAGGGCCCCTAGGGGGCGGCTCCATTAGCAATTGGTCCAAGACGGAATTGCGTTTCTGCGGCGCGCCCCATTAGATCGCGTTCACGTTTCACGGAATCGCGAACGCGCTCTATTTTCTTTTATTTCTCGCCATGTTCTTCACGCCGAACCGCGTACACTTCGGCTGAACATGCTCTTTCCTCTGGAGCATGTTCTTCACGCCGAACCGCATACACTTCGGCTGAACATGCTCTAATGCCGCCCGTCAATCGCTGAGTTGG
>JBKEAX010000127.1:0-4170 GCA_047972825.1 Hyphomicrobiaceae bacterium
TGCCCGGTTGCACGGATGCCTTCGGCAAGTGCATGGTTGTCAATGCCTTCGATCGGCTGCTCGCCAGCGGTATAGAGCGGTCCGACCACGACGCCGTCTGCATCCTTGAAGCAATTGGAAAACTCATCGAATAGATCGCGCACGCGCGTGTAGCGGTGCGGCTCGACGATGGCGATGACGCGCCCCTTGGCGCCAGCGCGCGCTGCCTGCAACACGGCTGCAATTTCCGTTGGGTGATGGCCGTAATCATCGAAGAATGAAATGCCATTCCATGTACCGGTCGGCTGGAAACGGCGGCGGACCCCTGAGAAGGCCCGCAGTCCGTTGCGGACCATGTCGTCATCCAGTCCGGTCTCAATCGCAACCGCCACGGCGGCCAACGCATTGAGCGCGTTGTGGTGCCCGGGCATTGGCAATTCGAGCCTTTCAATTACGCGCGGGGAACCGGCAACGCGCGCGCTCAGCTGTGCATCGAATGTTGTGACATGACCGGACTGCGAAACATTGGCCAGAACGAAATCGGCCTCTTGACGCGTACCGTAAGTCAGGAGCCGGCGCCCGTCATGGCGCAAGTTGAGCCGCTCAACCATCTCACGCACAACGGGATGATCGATGCATGCGACGAGCAATCCATAAAACGGAACATTGCGCATGAACGCTTCATACTCGCGGTGCATGGCGCCAACCGAGCCGAAATAATCGAGATGTTCGGGGTCGATATTGGTGACGACGCCAATCTCTGTCGGTAGCCGCGTGAACGTTCCATCCGATTCGTCGGCCTCCACGATCATCCAGCTGCCCTCGCCCAACCGCGCATTGGAGCCCCAAGCGTTGATGATGCCGCCAGTGATGACCGTGGGGTCCTTGCCTGCCGCCTCAAACATCTGGGCCACGAGCGATGACGTGGTGGTTTTACCGTGCGTGCCGGTGATCGAAATGGTTGCGTGCAGTCGCATCAGCTCGGCCAGCATTTCAGCCCGGCGAATAATGACGAGCCGTTTCTGCCGCGCTGCCTCCAACTCGGGATTGCCGGATTTGACCGCGGTTGAAATCACCACCTGGCGCGCGCCGACAAGGTTGATGGGATCGTGACCAATGAACACGCGCACGCCCTTGGCTCGCAAGCGCCGCACATTGGCGCTGTCCTTCTGGTCGCTGCCCTGCACGGAATAACCCTTGGCGAGCAGGATCTCGGCAATGGCGCTCATACCGATGCCGCCTATGCCGATGATATGGAACGTCCCAAGTTCAGCAGGCATGCGCATGTCGGTTGCTTCCCCTCGTCCCCTCAGCACCGTGCCAGCCTACGGTGCGATTAGATCATTCGTTCAGTTTCCAGCCAGCGTCCCCACCAGATCCGCCAAGCGACTCACAGCGTCGGGCCGTCCTTGCGTCTTAGCCGCGATTGCAGCGCTTTCAAGACGTTCCGGGGACGCCATAGCAGTGCCAATCTCCAACGCTAATCGCTCAGTGTCGAGATCCTTCTGCTCGATGCACCAAGCACCGCCAGCCTCGGCAAGTCTGCGTGCATTATAAAGTTGATCGTTATCAAGCGAATGAGGCAAGGGTACAAGTAGTGATGGGCGTCCAAGCACTGTTAATTCGGCTACCGAAGAGGCACCAGCGCGCGCCACAACTAGATGTGCCGCTGCCATTTTCTCCGGTAAGTCATTGAAAAACGTAGCAACCTCGGCATTGATCCCGGCCGCGTGGTAAGCCTCTTTTACGCGTTGGAGGTCCTCTTCGCGCGCCTGTTGAACAATTTCCAAGCGGGATCGCTCGGCTGAGGACAAGTGGCTCATGGCCGCTGGAACGGTATCTGAGAAATAGCGCGCGCCCTGACTGCCGCCAAACACCACCAGCCTGAACCGCCCATCTCTTGGAGCCGGCCGATACGGAATAGCAGATGCCGAGATCACGACGCCGCGCACCGGATTGCCAGTAAAATGCACTTTCGCCTGGATTGACTGATCGAGGTTACGGACATTTTCGAACGATGTCGCAATGGCCGTGACCCGTTTTGCCAACATGCGATTGGCCCGCCCTAGAATGGCGTTTTGCTCGTGAATGATGGTTGGAATTCGCCGAAATCCGGCAGCAATCAGGGGTGGAAAAGTCGGATAACCACCAAAACCAACAACGGCCGCTGGCTTAACTGTTCCCAACAAGGCATAGGCGCGACGGGTCCCGCGCCCCAACGTCACCACTGTTTTTGCAACGGCTGTGGGCGAGCGGCCCTGTAGCGTTGCGGAGGGTATTTGGTAGAGCTGCCTTGCAGGAAAGCCCGTGCCATAGCGATCTCCGCGCTCGTCGGTTACGAGATCGACAGCGTAACCACGGCGCCCCAGTTCCTCCGCCAATGCGAAGGCCGGAAACAGATGTCCGCCCGTGCCGCCCGCCGCGAGCATGATCGAACCCATCGTTTCGCTCAACTGTACCGCCCCCTACGTTACGATCCAGCACGCGGCTGGACAGACAAACCCAGACTGTCTTGGACCTATTGTTATTGAGTCCGGACCCTAATCAATGGCAATTCGCATCGCCCTGGATTGGACCTTGTTGACACGTTCCACTGGCCAATACCGCTGTTACGCATCTCAGCGCGTTGAATGCTGCTCGCTGAAATCCACTCTGGGTGCAAATCGCGGCTTTTTAAGGCGCACGGGATCTGCGCGCCGGCGCGTCAAAGCCAAAATGAGGCCTAGCGTGATTGAAATTGCGATTGTTGATGAGCCGCCAATCGATATGAATGGCAGCGTCATTCCCTTAGCAGGCAGGAGGCCGACATTGACCGCCATGTTGATCAAGGCCTGCAAGCCGAACAACAAGGCAAGCGCCTGAATGGCAAGGCGAGTGGCGGCGTCGCTCTCGCGCGATGCTGCAGCCATGGCCCTCAACACGATGAATGCGAAGAGTGCCAGCAATACAAGGCAGGCGATGACGCCGTATTCCTCTGCGACGACAGCAAAGATGAAATCCGTATGGGCGTCGGGCAGAACGGTCTTGATCGTGCCTTCTCCCGGACCACGCCCGAAGAAGCCGCCTTCCTGGAACGACTGCATGGCGCGTGCTACCTGAGTGTTCTCACTGGCCCCTGGCGTCAAAAAGCGATCAATGCGCTGCGCGACGTGCGGAAATATGTTGTAGGCCGCACCCAGGCCCAACGCACCGACGCCGGCAAGACCTGCCGCGGCAACAATTGGCTGGCCAGAGAGGAAGAAAAGCGCGCCCCATACTGCACCCACGAGTAGCGTTTGACCGACATCGGGTTGCACCACCAAAAGGGCGCCTAATGTCACTCCAGTCAGCATTGCAATTGCAAGCGCTGGCATGTCCGGCCGTGTTTGTGCCTGGGCAAATAGCCAGGCCATGAGGACGGCAAACGCAGGTTTCACGAATTCGGAGGGCTGTAAGGAATACCCTGCGAACTTGAGCCAGCGGCGTGCGCCGTTGACCTCAACACCAGCAAAGGCAACCATCACAAGCGCCAGGATGGACACTGCAAACAACGCAAGTGCAAAGCGCCTGACTGTTACCCGGTCGAACAACGACACCATCAGCATTACCGCCACGCCTGCAGTGGCGAAAAGGAAGTGGCGCACGACGAAATAGTAGGTCGCATAGCCTTTTTTTTCCGCCACAGCCGGGCTTGCCGCCAGCGACAGGACGAGGCCTGCGACAACCAGCGAGAGTATTGCAGCGACAAGCGTGTGATCTACCGTGAACCACCATTCCGCCAGGCGGCTGCGATCCGCGCGAGAAACCCTCATGATTCACGCTCACGCATGACAACATCAGGCCGTGCTGCAACCAATTCGCGGAAGGCATGGCCGCGCATCTCGAAGTTCTTGAACTGGTCGTAAGAGGCGCAGGCTGGCGACAGGAGCACAACAGGCTCACGACCGGCGCGCTTGCCAGACACTGCGGCATCGTTTGCGGCAGCGGCAGCATCGTTAGCGGCGGCGACCACGGCCCGGTCAAGTGTGCCGCAAATTTCAAAATCCGCCTTTCCATCCAGCGTTGCGGCGAATTGTTTGCTCGCCTCACCGATCAAATAGGCTTTTGCAACACGTTCAAAGAGCGGCTCCAGCATGGCAATGCCGCCTTCTTTCGGCTTGCCGCCAAGTATCCAATAAATGTCGGAGGGGAATGACAACAGTGCCTTCTCGG
>JBKEAX010000160.1:0-3060 GCA_047972825.1 Hyphomicrobiaceae bacterium
CCAATTCGCCAAGCCCGTCAATGCAGGCTGGCAATTTCCAATTCATCGCCAAGCGCATGGCCCACTGCGGCAGACCGGGTATCGGTCAAAGCCAGCGGCGTGCCATCAGCACCGTGCAATGAGAAAAGATTGATGCCCTGCGGCAAACCTTCGACGGTCGGGAAAAGACGGCTCGCCTCCTCCGAGGTCATGGTCTTGATGTAGGCGACGTGGCCATCACCGAGCTTTGCGAATTCCACTTCGCTCATGATCGGCAACACATGCTCTTCCACGTCCTGTTCGGACTTCAGCGTGTTTTTCATGGTCATGACGGAACTCCTCGGTTGCGTGAGGCTCGGTGCGCGTCATGCTGAACCTATCCCTCTCCGGTGGCCGCATAAAGGCCCCGATGAATGGTTCGGCATTTCATCATCCGCGATTCGAACGCGTAATGGGCAAAAATCCGAGATTTAGGTTTGCGATTTTTCGCCTATGTCGATCCTGCGCACCAGCCGCTCCGGCTCGCGGCGCATCAAATCAATCTGCAATAGCCCATTGGCAAGGTCTGCGGACCGGACTTCAATCCCATCTGCAAGAACAAAGGTGCGCTGGAATTGCCGCGCCGCAATACCGCGGTGCAGGAACTCCCGGCCGTCGTTTTCGTCAGCCTGTTTGCCGCGCACAACCAGTTGCTTGTCCTCGACGAGGATATCGAGCTGGCCGCGTTTGAAACCGGCAACGGCCAGAGTGATCCGTAGACGTTCTCCGCCGTTTTCGTCGGAAGCGACACGCTCAATGTTGTACGGGGGATAGCCATCTCCGCCCTTGGATGCGCGATCTATCAATCGCTCAATCTCATCAAATCCAAGCAAAAGCGGGTTTGAAAGCAAAGACATACGATTCATTGATCCAAAGCCCTTTCTCGAAGCGACTTCAGCGGGGCCGGAAGGCCCGATGTTTAACCTGGAATTCAGCGCACTCTTCAGCCGCGCCTACAACAAGGCTCCCTACTTGAGGCGGCGCCTTGCTGCCACATATCCGATATGGGGATTGAAGGTGGGACTTCAAGCCGCATCCAGCAGTACCCGCAGCCCCAAGCCAGGAATCTGGCATTTCCCACGGCCCCAGTTCTGCACCAATTCAACGGCAAATAGCACCAAACCGTAAGCCAGTTGACGAACCCAGGCACCAGGGTCCAGCCCCTAATCCCCCTGCCCCAGAGGACAATCCATAAGGACGATCCATGTTGAACCCACTTCCTGCCCCACACTGCAAGTGCCAAGACACCGCGCAGACCAAACCCCTCCTGCACACAGCGCTACTAGCCTCCGCAATGCTTGCCTTGGCTTTACCTGCGTTAACGAGCGCGGTTAATGCTGCGGAAGACAACGCCTCCATCATCTCCGGCGTGAAAGATGCTGATCTGACCCCGGAAGAAAGAGCCGAACGGGAAGCGCGCAAAGCATGCAAGGTTGAGCTATGCCGGGCATTTCGCAATCCCGGTGAGCAGACAAGCGGCAATATCACCTGCACGATTCCCAAATCTTGGCGCAAGTCTCAACTCGACAAGATGGTCTCCAAGGCAAAGGTGTCATGGCCCTGGGGTTCGGTGCACTGCATGGCTGACATAGATATCCCACGCAGCGATCTGGTCAGCGCCATGCGTGACGCCAAATATGATTTGAAACTCAAGACGCACCACGTCGCCTGCAGCGTCCAGCGCGAAAAGAAAGAAGCGACCAAGATCGACCTCGACTTCGCACCAACTGTGACATTCGAGAACGGCAAGGCTGTGAAGGCCAAGATCAACTGGGGCAAGTTATCGGCACCAACGCTCGTGAAGGGCGCGATGTGGACCGCAACGGCAACCGACAACACGTTGAATGTTCTTCAATCGACTCTCGTCGAAGACATCAACGACTTCATTTCGAAAAAGTGCGACGAAGTGAAGGATGAGTGGTCGAAGCCGGCGCAATAACGCTGTACGAATCCTTCACACCAAACTTCAATGAACAAGCGATACGAGGTTCCCTGAGCCATGGCCCAACTCCTCGAATAAACTCAAGGAGTGCGCAATGGCTCAGGGATCATTCCGAAGACCCAAAAGAAGAAGATTTATGAAGCCCCGACAGGAAAAAGCGGCTGTCTAAAATCGGGCTGATTCAAAAAGTAGGCATCGAACATGGCAAGCGCTGTTGCTTTACTGCAGTCTCCGCTTGCAACCTGAGGCCAGAACAAAACACTTTCCTTATCTATGAACCGCGGCATTTTCTTATCAAACTTTACCAGCACGCGGTCATGCCCTAGAGCTGACAACGCAGCCAGTCGGTGAACACCACCCGTAATCAGAAAGCGAAAGTCCGCGCCGGAAATGAGCGCATAGCCATGAATGTATCCGTCACGGAACGCATCGGGTTGGTACCCATGCTTCATGACAGACCGAGTAACCCCCACGGATCGTTCAACTTCCATGGTCGTCTTGCTAAGCGTTGTAGGGCCAAAGTTTTGGTTTCCCTCACCATTAGCACCCGAAATTAATGCCGTCGTTCGACGCCACGGTTTGAACCGTGTGTAAGGGCTGATACTGTCCAGCTCGGCAAGCCCGTGCTCAATTCCGAAGCACGCTTCACCAAGATTTCGCGGTTGGAAATCATGGTAGTATAGCTGTAGCCGCTCAACAATTTCAGAATGGGAAATGCCAGATATTGATTGGCGCGCTGCTTCTTCGAACGGACTCCAGCCATTTTCCCCAAATCGATAGTAGTAGTACGAGACGCACTTCGTGACGGGCAGGTTCCATACGACCTTGTCCGTGTCGGAAAAGAGAGCCTGAGAAGCATCCTCAAATACTGGAGGCTTACGCTTCAGCCCCATTCGGAATCGCATCAACTGAAATGAACCTCCCACTATCCCACTAGTGGCCTGCCGCGCCAAAATTGAAACATAGCCGCAACCTCATACAATTTTGGCGCGACATGAAGGCCACTAGCAAAATCATTGGCTTAGTGTGGTGTTTATCGCGCCTTAGTTGATACCCAGCGTGCCGCAACATCGATCAACTAAGGCGCGACGCCACACTAG
>JBKEAX010000177.1:0-10310 GCA_047972825.1 Hyphomicrobiaceae bacterium
CGATCTCGATCACCGTCCGGCCGTCCAATGGCCCTGCGTCGCGGGCAAGTTTGCGGGTCAAATTGAGGTCGAGCAGGAAGTTCTGGCCAAGGTTCTTCTTAGGGGCAAGGTTGTGGGTTGAGATGATATCGCGCAGGCGCGGCAAACCGTCAGGGCTTTGCCCTGTAGCCGGCGGTGCGTCTTGGTTTGCCGTCACCTCACGGTCTGCGCCGCCAGGTAAATCGTGGGTGTTATCACCAGGTGTATCGGTCATGCGCGGGACATTTCAGCGGCGGCGCGGGCGAGGCGCATCTGGTGTGCGAGCCGCAGGGCGGCAATGAAGCTGGTAGGCTTGGCCGTTCCCATGCCAGCGATGTCAAATGCAGTGCCATGGTCGGGCGATGTTCTGACAAACGGGAGGCCAAGCGTGACATTGACGCCGGAATCGAAGGCAAGTGTCTTGGCAGGGATCAGGGCCTGGTCATGATACATGGCCAACACCGCATCATAACTTTTGCGCCGCTCCTGGTGGAAAAGTGTGTCAGCCGAATGCGGTCCGGTTACGTCGAGCCCCTCAGCAACGAGATCTGCGACCGCTGGGGCTACAACCGTTTGGTCCTCGCTCCCCATGCTGCCATCCTCGCCAGCGTGCGGGTTGAGGCCAGCAACTGCAATACGGGGGTGGGACAGTCCGAAGTCACGTTTCAGCGCCGCCACCATGACGCGAACGGTCGTGATGACTGCGTCTGCCGTAATTGCGTGGGGCACCTCGGCCAGCGGAATGTGGATTGTCAAAGGCACAACGCGCAATTCATCGGATGCGATCATCATCACGGGATAAACAATCGCGCCCGGCACATGCAACCTGGCCAGGGCGGCAAGAAATTCTGTATGTCCGGGATAGGTGAAACCAGCCTGATAGAGAACGGACTTGGCGATTGGATTGGTTACAACCGCGCCGGTGTTTCCAGCGACAGTATCGGCCACCGCCATCTCGATTGAACGGATCACAGCTGCGCCGTTTGCAGGATCCGCATGCCCTGCATACGCCGTAGCTGCCAGGGGCAGGTCTATGGCAGGCAGTGCGGTGTCAAAGCACGTAACGGCCTGGGACGTATGTGTTATGGCACACACGGGCAGGGGGCGGCCGATTGAACTGGCGCGGCGCTCAAGCTCCGCCACGGAACCATAATATATGAACGGCGCAAGTTCCGCCGCGCGCCGCTCATGCCAAGCGGCGGCGATCAATTCAAGGCCAACTCCAGCCGGGTCGCCCATGGTTACGGCCAGAGGCGCCCGGTCGCCGGCGATCTTGGATGGCAATACGGTCATGGTGGCCATAGAAGGCGGGAATGGACTGCAAAATCAAGTGGAGCAATACGCACCAACGTTTTCGCTGCTGCGCAGATCGAGCCGTTCAGTCTCGTGGGCGCCCGTTTCAGTAAATCAGATACCCGCCCCATACAACTTTTGATCCGGGTGGCGAAGGACTGTCGAGAGATAAGGGCCCAGCCACTTGCCCGCATACGTCATAGGCGGGCGGTTCATACTTGGCTCAAAGCGCTTGACACAGGCCGCTCTTGGCCTCGGCCCGGCAGTCGATTGTGGCGTCCTGCCTGAGATCCTTGAGATGTTTGCGCGCCAGGATATCGAGTTCCCGACTACGGCGCTGGCTCGACTCAGAGCTTCTGGATCCTCCAGCACCGGCCTGGTCATCACCACCTTGGCTTGCGACGGCCTTCTTCGAGCAGACAGCCCACAGCTCCACACCGTCAGGCCCCACATTCGGTGGCAGCATCTCACCGCTATCTGCGCTCAGCAGAAGCGTGCGTGTCGGCTCAGGGATGCTGGCGGGGTTTAGTGAGCCCAGATCTTCAAATTTGCCACCGGCTGAGGAGGCTAACTTCTTTGTCGATTTGCAGCCTGAAAACTTGCGCCTCATCTGGTCTGCCTTCGCCAGTTGCGAGGCCACTGCGCCCTGTTCCAGCCCGTCTGGCATTGCCAATGTTACTTTATGAGCGTTGATCATGACGTTTTCGGAAGCACCACCGCTGATGCCCGACAACGCAGGATCCACGAACCGCTCAATGTCGCGCTCGGTTCCCTGCACTTGAAAACCGAACCTGCGGCGCACGACGGAGTTCCACGAAATCGTCGCCTTGAAGCGTTGGCGCATGGTGGCAATGTCCACACCCCTGCTTGCCATGTGCTTGGCAAACTGGGCAGCCGTCATTTTATTACGTTCTGCAATACCAGAGATGATCTTGGTCACTTCGTCATCGCTGGCTTCCACGTTGTTCTGCTTGGCGGCCTGTAGTTTGAGCCGTTCCTCAACGAGTTCCTGGATGGCCTTTTTTTGCGTGCCGCGCGCTGCTTGTGCCTGTGCCTCTCCTTGCAGCTGCTGCATCATCACCTTTTGCTTGTCGCGGATGAAATCCTGCTGGATTTTCTTGAGTTCGTCCTGCGATTTCGGATTGCGTTTCGTCGCGTAAGCACGGAATTCATCGTTGATCTTTGGACTTTTGACGATCTTTTCCCAACGCTTTTTGGCGTTTGCTTTGATGTAGCCGCCTATATTCGCGTTGAGCGCAAGGAGTTTGCCGCGTTGAGCAACCTCATAGGCGGTGATTGGGTCATCGTTGACGAGCACAACGATCGCATTCTCCGCACTTGCAGCAATTGCACCGGATACAATTCCAATCGAAGCTAGTCCAACCAGAGCGGACGCCAATCCGCGCGGCCCAAAGCCTATTGGGGATTTCAACTCGTATTTTCGGGTCAAGGCCATACCAGGGTTTCCGAGATTCAGGGCATGGGAGCGTTCATGATTCGCAGTCCCTCGATTTTACCCCGCTTCTATCACTCAGGGTCGGCATATCCACACAAACGATTGGCAAGAGTGTGTCAAAACACAAGCCCTGGCAACCTGCAGTGGTGCTGGCGGAGTTTACCTATTTCACCAACCTATTGCAGTTCGTTTTGCTGATCGCCGAACACGAAGTCGAGCGTGTCAGTCTTATAGTTATAAGAACCAAGATGCTTGAACTGGAAGTGCAGCATCACGGTGCGGTCAGGCTCCAGACCGCGATCGATATCCTTGACGAAGCTCTCCTGATAGGTCGCTGTCAGGATAAAGCACTCATCGGAGTACTTTATGCTGAAGGTATCGAGAAGGCGGCTGGTGTCGTCGATGTCATAACGCATCGTCGCCATCACACTCCAGTTTTCCGTCAGCTGAAGCCCGACGGCGGCAGATATATCCTGCTGGTCGTCATCGACCTGTTGCGGATCAACAGCTGAAAACGTGTAAGCGGCTTGGGCCAGAAGCGGACCGAAGTTGAGCTGGCCAGCAAGATCGGCGCGCCTGACAGCGAAGTCTTCTTCGTCAAATCTGGCCTGGGTAATGAAACGGAAGATCGACGAAGGCGCGAGATAGGCGCCCAGAACATAATCCGAGCGGTCCGTATCCAGGCCGCTGTAGGGATTGTAATTATCGTTCCCATCAAAATCGACGCCCGGATCGGTGAATGGGTTCTCACCGCCCAGATGGAAGCTCTGGCCCGCCAGGAACCTGGCATATCCACCGTTATTGTGGGTGAAGGTGTACTGGAGGCCGACGTTGGCACGCGTGCCAGTTTCGACACGGTCATAGCCAGAGAACTTATCTACTTCAAACAGCGTTGTGTCGTCGAAGATGAGGCTGCGGGCGTCCTCGACAGGTAGTTCGTTCTGCTGGACATGGGCTTGACGTACGACGATCTGGCCAATCGGTTCAATGACGTGCGAACCAGCTTGGGATTGCGCAATCCATGGGTAGGATACGGTTGCGCCACCAGCCGCCAAGCCGCGCACGAAGCTAGTGCTTTCGTCAACAGCCGTGGCTGCCTGATTGTAACCGGAATAGCTGTAGGCATCACCCCTGAGTTGCGCAAACGGCGTATAGCTGATGCCAATGGCGTCAGTCATTTCACGGCGCCATTTCAATTCCGTCACAGCGCGTGTGAGCGTGTGGTCAACGTCGAACCCGCTGAAATCACCCTGACGTGAGAAACTGAGGGCATTTGTATTCCACTTGAGTTCTCCACCCAGTACCGGATCAGCCAACACGTAGTTGTGGTCGATGAGGGGGTGTACGAGGCTTTCGGCCGTATCTGAGTCCTGGAATGTCAGGCCACCGAAATGATAGAGCCGGATGCCCATGTAGTTCCGGTCGGATATACCCTCAAGATAAACGTCGTTGACGCGGTCTGTCAGGAGCACGCTGTCGAGTTTGTAGAAGCGGCGGAACGTGTCGTCGCTCTCCAGCGTCACATCCCAACCAAGGTTCCACCAGCTTCCCAGTGAGAACTTGCCGTGCGTCTCAATTGATCCACGCCAGCCATCAAGATCGCGATCTGGGTCATTTGGCAAATCGCTCCAGTTCTGGTCGATCGCAGCGAACTTGACCGTGTACATGCCATTGGCCAAACGGTGCCGCCATTCGCCCTGCCACAGGACGCCTTGCTTGGCGGTATACATCGGATGGAACAGGAAGTCGTAACTGGGGTTGAGCGCGAAATAGTAGGGCACCTCGGTGTGGAAACCGAGATTATTGCTCGACGTGCCGAAGCTTGGCGGCAGGAAGCCTGACTTGCGCTTCACTGTAGGGTCAGCGTGCTGGAAGTAGGGAGCATACGCGATCGGCTGTCCGAACAGATTGAACTGCGCGTCCTGGTACGTGATCGTCTTTGCTTCCTTGTCGTGGATGATGCGGCCGGCGGAAATACACCAAAGTGGCGGCATCCCACCTTCGCTCTTACACGGCGTGAACTTGCCGTTGACGAATTCGGTGACATTGCCTTCGCGCCGTGTTGCGCGATCTGCGGAGATGCGCGTATCGTCTTTGGCAACCACGGAGAGCGATTGGACAAAACCGTCCCGGAAATCGTCTGTCAGCGTATACCGGTCGGCGCGGACGATATTGCCGTTGGGCTCCTTGAGCACGACATTGCCCGCCGCAGTCAGTGTCTGTGCGCCGCGGTCATAGATCACTTCATCCGCCGTCAGGATGTAGTTTGAATAATAGATTTCGACATTGCCCCGCGCGATCACGCTGTTGGCGTTGGTGTCGTAGATCAGCTGGTCGCCCTGAAGGTTGAGCGGTTGGGTCTTGTCGGGTGGCTTGATCTTGCCGAACGGGTTGCCAGCCTTTTCCGGGAAAGCACTTGGTGAGGTTCCAGCCCCACCTTTGATCTTACCTGAATAGCCCGAATAGCTTCGCGTGTCGGTGCTGGGATCCTTGGCGGTCGCCTGTCCTGGCGACATGGCAAGGCCCATCCCCATGCAGACAGTCGCCAGTAGCGCAGACAAAATCGCAGAAGGTGCAGTTCGCGCGCAAATGCGCGCGAGCGTTCTCACGAGCCCATCGCCCATGTGATCCGCCCCGCTTGTAATTTGCGGTGACTGCGTTGCACGCATTTCTTAGCCGTCCTCCTGGTGCATCAACACCGTCAGTGACAGGAACATTGCCAGCAGAACCGGAAGCCAGACCGCAGCCCAAACGGGCGCCAGTCCAGCCAAACCGAGCTGCCGAGACACTTCGGCCAACAAAAAGAAGCCAAATCCCCCAATCATTCCAGCGATGACCATAGTCTGGATGCCGCCCGCGCGGAATGACCTGAGCGACACAGTGGCCGCCAAAAGAACCATCGCCACGGCGAGAAGCGGACGCGATAGCAGAGTGGCGTACTGCAGCTTGAACGTGGTGGTGGAAAGTGCAGCTTTTTCAGCATCTTCGATCAGGTCTGGGAGGTCCCAGAACGAACTCGCATAGGCTGATCCTAGAGCCTCCGATACTCGCTCCCTGGTTAGGTAGGTTGAGAGCAGATAGGTGCCAAAGCGCTGGGGTTCGAAATTCTCGCGCGAAACCCATGCATCCTGCAACTTCCAGTAGCCATCCTGTAGCTCCGCCGAGCGCGCATCGATTCTCTCCTTGAAGCGTCCATCTGGACTGAAAACCAGGGCCGTGACCGCGGTCAGGCTGAGGCCACGATCCTGCGCTGCGCCGGCGCTCAGGACCGATGGCCCGTCGGCGCCATTCTGGCGCAGCCACGTCCCGCTTGAGCTTGTATCGAGGAGATTGGAGTCTCTGCCAAATACCTCAGCATAGGCCTGTTCCGCCATGGTGCGCGAGGCAGCCGCCAGCGGGTTGTAAAGAACCACACTCAGCAGGCCAAGCAACAAAGCAACGATCATACCTGGCCGCAAGAACTGCCACACCGACATCCCGCTGGCTCTCAGGATGGTAAGTTCGCTTTTGCGCGACAAATGCATCAAGGCGGCGATCGCTCCAACCAGGATTGTGAAGCTCAAGAGAAACTCGGTGTAGGTTGGCAATCGCAATAGGGCGAGGCCTGTCAGCGTCCACAACGGAACGCTGCCGTATTTGCCTGAAAGACGCAGCAGCTCGATCATATCGATCATCAAGATCAACAGCGCGCACACCACGAAAGTGCCAAGGATCCCAAAGAAGAAGGTCTTGGCAATATAACGGCTTATGATGACTGGCATGATTGGCATAACGGCTCAATCTGCTCCGCGCGCTAACATGGCCCGGCGCCGCCCGAACGGCAATCGTTCAATCAACGGCGCGAGGTGGTTGGAGACTGTATCGACAAGCGAAATACGGCTTTGCGGGCGCGCACCCCGTTTGAGTGAGATGAGCGCGCCCAGGATTGCGCCCAGTGGAAGGGCATAGAGCAGGGGAACAAACAGCGCCGATTTCACCACAAGGGTGTTGACCGCAAACCCAGCAACGCGGACGCCAACGGCAATAATGAAGCCCATTGCCAGCCGCTCAGCACGGTTTTCCCGGGTGCTTTGTGCCTGTCCAACGGCTGCAAGTGCGATCAGAACGAAGGCCAGCGGATAGAGCGGATTTGCAAATCGCTCATGCAACTCGGCGCGGAATTGACCTGCGTAACGGCGATAATTGTTGCTGCCGGGTTCGGGATTGACGAGTTCGCTGAAGTAGCGGGCGCGTGGTTTCTGGTCCACGGGGCCAACGCTACTTTGTTTGTCGAATTCATCAAGATCGACAACGTAACTGTCAAACCTGATGACCTGCGAAGGTTCCCCGCTGCGAGCCCGCAGAATGTGTCCATCGCTCAGCACAAGATAAGCAGCGTCATCCTGTTTGGCGATCTGAGCCTTTTCAGAAAGATAAATGCGATCTTCGCCGTCCTTGCGCCGGTCAGAGACCATAAGACCGAGCAGATCACCGTTTGTGTCACGCGCGCGAATGTGAAATGTCAGGCCCTGTTCGGGGCTGGAAAAGCGCCCTGGCTGAATGACCTTGGTGAGCAGGTCCGCCCGCATTTCCACGATATAGGCTTTGAGCTTTTGCAAGCTCCAGGGCTGAACGAAATTGTTTACAAGCCCAACCGCCAGCGTGACCATTAATGCCAGGGCCAACAGGGGCCGGGCGAGGGACCAGGCGGGAGAGCCGGACGCCGTCAGGACGATAAGCTCGCTGTCGCTGCCGAGGCGATTAAGAACATGCATTGTCGCGATGAGCAGCGCGAAGGGTGCTACAACTGCAAGGAGGTTGGGCAGTGCCAGCGACGTGATCTTGATCAGCATCAAGGCGTCCTGGCCCTTGGACGTCACCACGTCGAGCTGCTTTAGCGCCAGTGCAATCCACACGATACCGCCAAGCGAACCGAGTATCAGCGTCAATGCGCTTGCGGTTTGCCTGAATACGTATCGCGAAATCAGTTTCATTTTGTCCCCAGCCCAATCCATAGCCTGGATCGGGCAGAATCCCACCCCTGGTACGCTTCGGGTCCCATACCACGGTGGCGGAAATTCGGCCGCATCCAACGTGTTGAATCCACAACCGGATGCAGCCTTGCTGCTGTGACGCCAGTTGCTATTTGTCTGGAATTGAAACTTGAACCAGAACGCAGTGGATGAATGCTGTTCAATGCGTGACTAATTCAAGGAATTGCCACCAGCCTTAAGGCCGAACAGTTGGCCACCTTTGGAAGAAAGTGGGCCAATTTCAGGGTCGCTTGCAGCTGAGGATATGTTAATCATCGCCTAGGTTGGCGCGGATGATGGGTCATTCAGTTTCAGATCGTCGTGTTTGGCATGCTAAGAGTGCCCACGATCGCAGTCTGGGGAGAATAGTCCCGACCGACAGCCGCCTTGCCTGAGCGCAACCATTTGATCCGCTATGTCGTGCTTGGCCAAGACCCGGCATAAGCGCCTATGGTTGGCTGCTTGCTGGTGCGCTGGAGACCACACTCGACCTTCCGCCGGAAAATCCGGCGCTATTACAGAAATTACAAGATGGATGGAGCCCGACGATCGATGACTGACCGCCTGGAAATCAATTTTGCCGCACTCGATAAACGCACCGAGCCCGTCACTGGCCTCATTGCCAGCGAGGGGAAGGATCGCGCCGATTATGGCAGCGCAGGTCGCTTGCTCGATGATACCTCCAAGGGAAGTATCACCAAAGCCGCCGAGGCATCTGATTTCAAAGGGCGCAAGAAGCAGGCAATCGAGATTTTTGCGCCATCGGACCTGCCGATCAAACGCCTTGTGGTCATTGGTTGCGGCAAGCCGGGAGACAAGTCAGAAAACGATTGGGTTCTGCTGGGCGGCAGTGTGCTGGGCCACCTCACGGCGCGCAAGTGCGATGAAGCCAGTTTAATCGTTGAAATCGACGAGGGCACAGAGGAGACGGCAAGCGAAATTGCTGCGATGGTCGCCCAAGGGGCCATGCTGCGTCATTATTCGTTCCGCAAATACATCACACGCAAGAGCGATGACGCCAGCTCCAACGGTTCAGACCCTGCAAGTGCAGCAGCGGGAAAAAAAGCTGCGGCCAGGCGCGAAGGGTTGCATAAGCTCACAATTCATTGCCCGCAGCCCGCCAAGGCCAAGGCGGCTTTCCAGCGCCTGTCAGCAATTGCCGACGGCGTGATGGTGGCACGAGACCTGGTCAATGAACCCGCTAACACGTTGGGGCCGGTTGAGTTTGCTGCAGAGGCAGACAAGCTCAAGAAACTTGGCGTCACCGTTGATATTCTTGACGAGAAAGAACTGAAGAAGCTGGGTATGGGGGCGCTGCTTGCCGTGTCTCAAGGCAGTGCCCGTCCAGCACGTGTGGCGGTCATGCACTGGAATGGTGCAAAGTCGAAAAAGTCAGGTGCGCCGATCTGTTTCGTCGGCAAGGGCGTTGTATTTGATACCGGAGGCATCTCGATCAAGCCGTCCCAGGGCATGGAAGACATGAAAGGGGACATGGGCGGTGCTGCCTGCGTGACCGGGCTCATGCATGCTTTGGCTGCTCGCAAGGCCAAGGTCAATGCCGTTGGCCTGATTGGTCTTGTTGAAAATATGCCGTCTGGAAGTGCGACGCGTCCTGGCGACATTGTCACGTCGCTAACCGGCCAGACAATTGAAGTTTTGAACACCGATGCGGAAGGCCGGTTGGTTCTTGCCGATGTCATCGCTTACGCCATCGAGCGCTTCAAGCCGAGCTTTGTACTTGATCTTGCAACGCTGACCGGCGCCATCATGGTGGCGCTCGGGAAGGAATACGCCGGCCTCTACACCAACGACGATCAATTGGCTGCACAACTCAACGACGCTGCGACTGCGACGGGGGAGAAGGTTTGGCGCATGCCGCTCGACAAGGCCTATGACAAAATGATCGAGTCCAAGAACGCCGACATGAAGAACATTGGCGGGCGCTGGGCTGGCGCATGCACAGCGGCAGCCTTTATCCAGCGGTTCGTTGGTGACACGCCTTGGGTGCATATCGATCTGGCAGGCACGGCAATGGCGTCAGAGAACAATGACATCAACCGCAGCTGGGGCTCTGGCTGGGGTGTGCGTCTACTGGACCGGCTAGTGGCCGACAATTACGAAAAATAGCTGCGCCTAAATTGAGTACTTGAAGAAGTCGTGCTTTGGGTCGGCGACCTTCACGGTCGCCGACGGGCCGGTTGCTCTGAAGAGATCATGACGTTTAAATATCCGTTGAGGGATTAAAAAAGATAACAACACAATGGTTTGATATGTATATGGCAACAATCATTATTTTCCATAATATGTCTTACGCGAATTGATGTGATATGGTTTGGCTGCACCGCTTTGCGGTCTGCTCAAAGCTCTGAAATGACAAATTTTGGCGCAAAGCGCTTGTCACGATCCTGAGCTGGCATGTCGTGCTTGTGCCCCTGGCTTAAGCAGGTTCAGAGCAACTTGTTTTCTGTCCTGACAACGGCTTCTCCAATCAGCACCGCATAGATGGCCACGACAAATCCCGTCAGCACGTT
>JBKEAX010000209.1:0-10014 GCA_047972825.1 Hyphomicrobiaceae bacterium
GGCTTGGCCCGGGTGGGTGTCATCGACTTCCAGGACGCATTGCAGGGCCCGCTGGCCTACGATGTCGCCTCAATGTTGCAGGACGCGCGCGTTGACGTCTCGCAGGAATTGGAACAGCGCCTGCTCGACAGCTATTGCGCGGCGGCAGCCGCAACCGGCACCGCATTTGACGATGATACCTTCCGCTATGCGTACGCAGCCTTGTGCGCCCACAGGAATACAAAGATCCTGGGTATTTTCGCGCGCCTTCATGAACGCGATAACAAGCCGCATTATGTCGCACATATGCCGCGCATCTGGGGATATCTGGCCCGCAGCCTTGAACATCCCCACCTGGCGGCCTTGAAGTCGTTCTACGATGCCCACGTCTTCACTCTGGAAGGCCACAGCAAAGACAACCGGCGCCGCTTATAATCGCAGGACATATTATTCGACCCTGCAACTGCCGCGCGCGCAAAAGGAACCAGTGCATTTCATGAGCCGCCCGACAAAAGCGATGGTGCTGGCTGCCGGCCTCGGCAAGCGTATGCGGCCACTCACCGACACGATCCCCAAGCCAATGGTGCGGCTTGGTGGCCGGCCATTGATCGACCATGTGCTGGACCGTCTCGCCGCGGCAGGCATCGATGAGGCCGTGGTCAACGTCCATTATCATGCAGAGGTTCTGCAACAACACCTGGCAACCCGGACTTGCGAGCCGCGGATCACAATTTCAGATGAGCGCGATGCACTTCTGGACACGGGCGGCGGTCTGGTGCGCGCATTAGACCTGCTGGGTACTGACCCATTTCTTGTTCACAATTCCGATTCCGTTTGGCTGGAAGGACCCAAGGCCAATCTTGAAGCACTGATCGACGCATGGGACAGCAAGCGCATGGACGGGTTGCTGCTGCTAGCGTCCACGGCACACGCACTCGGCTATGACGGCAATGGTGATTTCGCCATGGATGCTGTTGGTCGCCTTGCCCGGCGCAGGGAGGGCACGTCAGCGCCATTCGTTTTTACCGGGGTTTCCATTGTGCACCCACGTTTGTTTGCGGGCGCCGTGGAAGAGGCATTCTCACTCAACAAACTCTGGGACCAGGCGATCGCTGCTGGAACCCTTTATGGAATGCGTCTGGACGGTTTTTGGATGCATGTTGGCACGCCGACAGCACTTGATGAAGCGGAAGATGCGCTCCGCCATGGGGAGCGGCATTCCAAATGACCCCAACATCTCGCAACAATCCAGGGCATGCCGCCACGTCTAACGCAGCCGAAGCTGCTAATGCTACCAAGGCTGGCCGTCGTGCATTGGCCGCTCGCATTTACACGGTGCCGCCTGGACGCCCCTTCCTTGATGTTCTGGCAAGAGCAATGCTCAGTGGTGCATTCGGCACATTTGACGAAGCTAGTGACGAATCTGGGCCCGCCCCCCTTGCATTGACCGACATCACGCTGCTCCTGCCAACCCGGCGTGCGACACGTGCACTTCAGGATGCATTCCTGGCTAACATGAAACAACGGGCAGTTTTGCTGCCGACAATCCGGCCAATTTCTGAAGCCGACGAAGAATTTTCGCTGCTGGCAGGATTGGCCGGCCTGACAACGCAATCTGCTGACGGCCTTGATGAGAAACCGCCGATTCCGGAGTTGGAACGCCAGCTGGTCCTGACACAGTTGGTGCTCCGCTGGGCACAAGCCATGCGCAAGGCTGCGGCAGACGACAGGCAGGCCTTGCACACCATCGCCACCGGCAGCGAAACACCAGCGCAAGCCGCGCATCTGGCTGGCGAACTTGCACGCCTGATGGACATGGTTGAAACCGAGAACGCCGACCTGGCACAGATCGCTGGCCTGGTACCCGACGCATTCTCACAGCACTGGCAGAAGACGCTTCAGTTCCTGGAGATTCTGACATCATTCTGGCCCGCGCATCTCAACGAAAGGGGGCTCAGTGCTCCCGCCGCCCAGCGCAATGCAACACTGCTGGCCGAAGCCCGCCGCTTGCGTGAGGCACCGCCAAGCGGGCCGGTGATTGTCGCGGGCGTGACCGGCTCCATTCCTGCAACTGCGGAATTGATGCGAGCGGTGGCAGCGTTGCCTAATGGGGCAATTGTGCTGCCAAATCTCGACCTCGGCCTGGATGAGGAAAGCTGGCGAAGCATTAGACCGGCACCCGAGGCAACGACGCGCGTTGAGAGCGCAGGCGCGCAACACATGCGCGATAACCATTCGCTAACCTCCCATCCCGAACACCCGCAGTTCGGCCTCAAGGTGCTGCTGGACCGGCTGGGTGTTACACGCGACGACGTGCAGGTTCTCCCAGGTGCCGAACTCAACCAGCACGAACGGGAACGGCAAGAGTTCTTCAGCGCGGCCATGCGCCCCGCTGCGACGACGGCCCTCTGGCACACCTATACCCAGAAGGCTGATCGCGATGCGCTCACTGCGGCACTCGATAGCGTCAATCTTGTTGATGCGCCGAGCGCACAAGACGAAGCCGAAGCCGTGGCCCTCATACTCAGGGAGGCGTTGGAAACGCCGGGACAAACTGCGGCCCTGGTTTCCCCCGACCGGCTGTTGGCGCGCCGTGTTGCAACCCGTCTTGAGACCTGGGGCATTCGCGTTGACGATTCCGCAGGGCGGCCGTTCGCCAAGACAGTGCCGGGTGCATTTCTCGACCTGGTTATCGAAACAGTGCATCGGGACTTTGCGCCAATCGGATTGACCGCACTTCTCAAACATCCCTTGACGCGCCTTGGCCTCGGCGCTTTCGAAGCGCGACGGGCGGCGCGCGCCTTGGAGCTGGCGGCATTTCGTACCGACTACTTCGGAGCCGGGCTCGATGGTGTCGAGGCCGCGCTGGAACAGGCCAGCCAGGATGTTGGAACAGGAGAAAGGCGCCAGAAGGCAGTGCGCCGCCTGAGGGATGACGACTGGGCCGGCGCTCGTGATCTGGTGGCGCGATTGAAAGCCGCCTACCAGCCGCTCGTGTCGCTCTACCAGCGCAATGAACCCGTCGCACTTAGAGAACTTGCTATCGCCCACATTGCTGTTGCCGAAGCACTCGCAGCGCTTCCAGCCCCTCTGGAAAACGAGGAAGGAGAGGACCACCGCGTTGCACCTCAAGCACCCGGCGACATCACGAAACCGGCGCCGCCGGATGCTGCATCCGAGTCCTCTTCCAAACTCAGGCTATTTGACAATGCCGGGGACGACGCTGAAGCTACCTCCCCTCTTTATGCCCGCGAAGCCGGTGCTGCCGCATCCCAGTTGTTCACCGGCCTGATCGACCCTGGGATGCCTTCATTCGACCTGGCACCTTCCGACTATGCCGATCTCTATCGCAGCCTGATCGTCGGTCTCAATGTACGCCCACGAGTACCTGTCCACCCGCGGCTATCCATTTGGGGTCCGTTCGAGGCACGCCTGCAGCAGCCCGACATCGTCATCCTGGGGTCTCTCAATGACGGCACCTGGCCGGAGGCTGCCGATCCTGGCGCCTGGCTCAACCGGCCGATGCGAAAGACGCTTGGTCTTCCAGCACCGGAGGAAAAGATTGGCCATGCAGCTCATGATTTCATGTCGCTGCTTGGCGCAAAAAAAGTCTATCTGACGCGCGCAGAGAAGATCGACGGCGTTCCCACCGTACCCTCGCGCTGGCTGATGCGGATTGTTGCCCTGCTTGACGGCATGGAGATGCGCCACGCGATTAGGATGGACCGGACATGGCTTGGATGGGCCCGGGCGCGTGATCACATTGCCCACAAGCAGACCATCTCCGCTCCCGAGCCAAGGCCACCCGTTGCCCTGCGCCCACGGCGCTTGTCTGTTTCGGCCATAGAACAATGGATGGCGAACCCTTATGCGATCTTTGCCCGGCATATGCTGGGGCTTGATCCGCTGCCGCCACTCGGCAAATTGCCCGATGCCAGCCTGAAGGGTTCCGTCATTCACGATGTCCTGGCTGAATTTGCGCGGCGGCATCCGAGCGGACTGCCTGACAACACCCAGAGCGTTCTGGTTGCAATCGCTCGGGAGACGCTGGCACCCTATCTCGACAACGCACGTATCGGCGCGTTCTGGCTGCCGCGCTTTGAGCGTTTTGCCCGTTGGTTTGCAGAAACCGAGCCGCAGCGGCGCATCGAAACAAGCCGTGTGCTCGCCGAAATTACCGGGACGATGGTTCTGGAAGCACCGGCAGGACCATTTACGCTGACGGCACGTGCCGATCGCATCGACATGACGCCAAGGGGTTGCATCATCACCGATTACAAGACGGGCCAGGCGCCAAACGACAAACGTGTTCTGGCAGGGCATGCGCCGCAGCTCGGGCTGGAGGCAGCAATCGCGATTGCTGGTGGCTTTGATGAACTAGGGCCTGGGCCCGTTGCCGAGCTGTGTTACATCCGCTCGACGGGCGGCACACCGCCGGGAGAGAGCCGCGCCATAAAAACAGGCGACGTGGCAGCGTTGGCGGACGAGCACGTGCAGGGCCTTGAGCGGCTTATAGCCCGCTTTGACGACGCCACAACCCCGTATTCCGCGCTTCGCCGGCCCGATTTCACCTACGACTACGACGACTTCGCCCATCTGGCGCGGGTTGCCGAGTGGGCCGGTCAGCAGGATGATCCAGAACCGAGCTGAACCGCAGTGCAGGACCAAGAACCACGGTCGATGACTTGATCTGGAAAGTTGCAATCCTACAAATTTGGGCCATACGAGCAAGCAAGCGCGACACTTGTAAGGGTTGCGGGTCGCGCGATTAGCCCCCATGTTCCCGGACCAATCAACTGGCGGCAAGCCAGATCGTCGCAACCAGGTCGCCGACACAATATGGCGCATGGTTAACCATGCTGATACCACGAGGAAATCCCCTGAAATGAGCCGCACGCGTGATGATGATTACGACGCCGCCGAAGCCGCCGCACGAGCCGCCAGCAAAAAAGGCCAACCGAGCCGCGATGAAGTGGAAGAGGCCGTGCGTACAATCTTGCGTTGGGCCGGTGAAGACCCAGCGCGCGACGGCCTGATCGAAACGCCCAAGCGGGTGGCCAAGGCATTCCAGGAACATTTTTCCGGCTACGCGAAAGACCCGGCTGAAATTCTCTCAAAGACCTTCGAGGAGATCGAAGGCTACGACGAGATGATCTCGCTGCGAAGCATCCGCTTTGAAAGCCATTGCGAACACCATATGGCGCCAATCATCGGCAGGGCCTGGGTTGCCTACATCCCCAACGGCCGCGTGGTAGGCATCTCAAAACTGGCCCGAGTAGTGGAGGTGTTCGCCAAACGTCTACAGATCCAGGAGAAGATGACGGCGCAGATCGCCAACGTCATTAATGAGGTTCTGCAACCGCAGGGCGTTGCCGTGCTCATCAAGGCGGAGCATCACTGCATGACAACACGCGGGGTGCGCAAACCGGGCACCGATCTTGTCACCAGCCGCATGCTCGGCGTGTTCCGCGACAGCGCCATTACACGGCAGGAATTCTTATCCTTGGTAGACGACTGAGTTGGGGCAATCGAGCACAGGCGCCGATTTCATTTGCGGCCGTGATCGCCAAGCTCGCTGCTGGATGCCGGGCGTAATCCCTTTTCGTCGAAGACAAGCAGTTCCGGCGTTAGTGGGTGCGGTTTTGCCTTGAAGTCAGCGGCAACCTGAGCGGCGAATTGACGCCGCTTTGCAAAATCCGGGGACCACATGACAAGAAAGTCGCGATTGGGAATGCCAATCATGACCTTCGTTCCCAGAGCTTTTTGCACGCGCTGCATGAACTGTGGGCACAAAATACGTGCTGCCATGTAGCCGTCGCCCCGTCCTATGGCGAGATAGGCCCCTGCCCCGTTAGCTGGCTGCGATGGTTTCAGTTCTATATTTGTGGATGCAGCATCGAGATTGGCGATAGCCTGTTGGCGCAGATCATCCTCGGATACTTTCCAGGCATCGAGATCACTTGATGTGACGTAGCGCAGCATGTTGGGCGAATCGACGGCATAAGCAGAAATAACCAACCGCGACAGCTTGCGATGCGGCAACTCTTTCTTCATCTTTTCAGCAACGTGGGCAACGTACTCGACGGGTGCGATCTGGATGCGCAAGCGCGACTTTGCGGCGTTGAAATCCTCCGGAGTGCTTGCTGGTTTTTTGAATTCAGCCGGCAAGAGTAGCGGTACCGTGCTTTCCAAAAAACGTTTGCGTTCGTCGCCAGGCAACTCGCGGTACTTTTGATAGATATTGGAAAGCGACACCTCGTTACCGCCAACCTTCAGCATCAAGGGCTCAGGCAGCCGCTCGATACCAACCCCCGGCTCAACATTTTTCAGCATCTGGATTACTTCAGTCCTGAATGCGGACATATCATCTGAGGCAAAAGCCAGGCCCGTGTGCATAACAAGGAAGGCAAGGCATGAAAGCGCGAACTGGAAGCTCTTGAAGGATACTTTGGAAACCTGTTTGTGCATTATATCGGAACCTCAGCTTGCCAGTTTTGCGATCTCATCGAACAAGAGCGCCAAGTCCTGCGGCCGTGACATGCGGTGTTCACCGTCAGGGACTTCAATCAGCTTGGCCCAGTCACCGGTCAGAAAGCCAGCCAATCGTCGCACATGCTCAACCGGCACATCTTTGTCCATTACGCCTTGCAGGATGATGACAGGCCGCCCCGGATCAAATGGCGCAGCCTTGAAAAGGTGGTTACGCCCCTCTTCTATGAACTGCCGCGTGATTGCATAAGGCTCGCCATAGTCGGAGGGACGGTAATAGACACCGTTCTCCTTCAATTCCCGGCGCGCCTCGTCGTCGAATTCATTCCACATCAATTCCTCGGTGAGATCCCAGGCGGGAGCAATGAGCACGAGCGCCTTGATGCGCGCAGCCTGCTGAGGAGCTGCTTGCAAGAGATCTCGCAACAAAAGCAGTGCAATGTGTCCGCCTGTCGACGACCCAACCAGAACTTGAGGGCCTTTGCTCACTTGTGTGAAAATGGCGCGCGCTTCGCTCAGCCAATCACCCACCGTTGCCTGTTCGAAGGCACCTTCAGACCTGCCGTGCCCAGAGTAATCAAAACGCATCATGCCCAGGCCTCTCGGGCCGGTCCATTTCGCCAAAGCCGTCGCTTTGGTCGATATCATGTCGGACTTCAGACCCGGCAGCCACATCAGGCCTAGTCCATCATTCCTGGTGGACGGCGAAATGATGTAGGCAATACGGCGTGACATTCCCGCGCCCGCGACAGTGAGGAATTGCAGTTCTTCGTCCACCATCCTATGACACCTCATCCTTTTGACCGACGGAGCTTCTCTTGGCTGAAAAGCGCCCGACCATACTCCAGATCATTCCTGAACTCGACACTGGCGGTGCTGAACGCACCACCGTCGAGATGGCGGAAGCCATCGTCAAGGCCGGCGGGCGGGCGATGGTATTGGCGGAAGGCGGCCGTCTATGCCGCGAAGTGGAAGCCGCAGGTGCGGAAATGATCCATTTTCCGGCTGCGACCAAAAACCCACTTCGCATGTACGCCAATGCTGCGGCACTGACGCATCTTATTTGCAACGCGGGTGTCGATCTGGTCCACGCTCGCTCGCGTGCTCCAGCTTGGAGTGCGTATATCGCAGCACGCCGGGCCCGCGCTCATTTCGTGACGACCTATCACGGAATCTACAATGAGAAGGGACCGCTCAAACGACGCTACAACAGCGTCATGGCGCGTGGTGATATCATCATAGCCAATTCAGGCTTTACCGCTAATGTTGTTCGCGAGCGCTATGGTATCGACCCCTCGAAAATCGTCGTCGTAAATCGCGGCGTTGACATCGAGAGATTTGACCGTGCCCAGGTGACGGTCGAACGTATCAATGCCTTGCGGGATGCCTGGGGCGTATCGCCGGGGCAACGGGTTGTATTGCATCCAGCGCGGCTAACGCGCTGGAAGGGGCAAAGCGTCGTGATCAATGCTGCTGCGCAGCTGACGCGCGGCTGGGACTTCTCCGATGTCATGTTCATTCTGGCAGGCGATGCGCAGGGGCGCGGCTACTATATCCAGGAGCTGGAAAAACTGATTAAAACCGGCCGGCTTAAAGATCGCGTGCGACTCGTCGGCCACGTCGCGGACATGCCGGCAGCATTTGCCTTAAGCGACATTGTGCTCATCGCATCCACCGAACCGGAAGCATTTGGCCGCACATCGGTCGAGGCGCAGGCGATGGGAGTTCCGGTCATTGCAAGTGCGATTGGAGCACCGCCGTTTACGGTCCTGGCGCCGCCCACCTGCGACGCCAGCGCCGCAACCGGGCGGCATGTTCCCCCTGATGATCCCGACGCGCTGGCACAGGCAATCTCCGAGGTCCTCATGCTGATGCTGAAACCTGCCGAGCGCGCGGCCATGGCCGCACGTGCGCAAACCAATGCCCGTGAAAACTTCACAACGCACCAGCTTCAATCCAAAACGCTGGCTGTCTATGATCTGTTGCTGGGCAGTGACCTCGCCAAGCGGTTTGCTCACTATGAACCAACACGCTTCCGCTCATAGGACTGAAACCGTTCGTGCCGAATTCTTCAAAAACAACGCAAGCGACACCTGAAGCGACCGGTGTTGACGCCGATCCAGTCGCAAGCCGCCTGCCTTTATCCTGCTTCATCATCGCGCAGAATGAGGCGGATAGAATTGGCCGTACCATCGCTTCTGTCCGCAATCTCGCAAGCGAAATCGTTGTCATTGACTCTGGCAGCAGCGACGACACAGTCGCGGTTGCCCGGAACGCAGGCGCGCGCGTGATCTACAATGCCTGGCCGGGATTTGGTCAACAGAAGCGTTTCGGCGAGGATCAATGCCGTTACGACTGGCTATTGAACCTCGATGCCGACGAAGTCGTGAGTTGTGAACTTGAAGACGAGATTCGATCTCTTTTTGAGAATGCACAAACGCCCCCGCTGGCCGTCTATGGCATGCGAGTTTCAATTGTCTATCCCGGCCGGTCAAAACCGCGACCGTTGGCCCGTGACCACTATTGCCTGCGCCTCTACGATCACCGGCGTTGCCGTTTCAAGGATTCCACCTTGTTTGATTCCGTGAACCCTGGATCTGAAACGGTCGGACACTTGAGGGGCATCCTGCACCACCACTCCGTCCGCTCCCTTGCGGACCTGGCCCGCAAGGCTGATGAGCGCGCAACGTACAACGCCTTACACTCCAAACCCAAATCGACGCCGGTTTTGCTGGTGCGTGCCGTATTTGAGCTTCCATGGAATTTTCTTAAGTATGTTTTTTTGCGCACCCACATTCTGGGCGGCTGGACCGGAATTCGCTTTGCTTGGATCACGGCCTATTACCGCTGGCAGCGTATCATGCGGATGCTTTGGCCTCCTCCCCCTTGAGAGCCTCTCCTTCGTATGAGACTGGCACCAAATACTGGCACCAAAAGCGCAAGACCTGCCCCCGCAGGACCGAAGCGACGCCTCGCCGCATCACTCCGAATACCAAAATAGGCCCTAAACCCAGCGGCTGACTTGACTTCCGGGCACTTTTTCTCTTTCTTCGCAGCAGCCCAACTTCCCCGTGCCGTTGCGTCCGTATTGTCGGAGCCGGTGCGGTTGTTGGCGTATTTCGGGTGCGTTTATTGCGCCCTCATTCATCTGACCTGAGGCGACCTGAGGAGAGACCAACATCCGCCGCCCAATGCGAGCCGCGCCTGAGCGCGAGCAATCCGGCCCGAGGATCAACGATGCGATCCGGGTTCGGGAAGTCCGATTGATTGACGAGACCGGTGACAATGTCGGCGTAGTTGGCCGACAGGACGCCCAAGAGCGCGCCAATGCAGCGGGCCTTGATTTGGTTGAGGTGTCGCCAGACGCTCAACCCCCGGTCTGCAAGATCATGGATTACGGGAAGTATAAATTTGAGCAGCAAAAGAAGGCTGCCGAAGCCCGTAAGAAACAGAAGATTGTCGAGATCAAAGAAATCAAGATGCGTCCGGCGATCGACGATCACGACTACGATGTAAAAATCCGGGCGATCAAGCGATTTTTTGACG
>JBKEAX010000248.1:0-8171 GCA_047972825.1 Hyphomicrobiaceae bacterium
CGCCGCCCGCAACATTACGATTTTCGTGCATGGCCGCATTTCGCGCTACTTGGTGCACACCGTGTAACACGCACCTCATATGTCAAATCAAGCTGGCACCATTGCAAGGCGGACATTGTCATGCTCACGCCACCAACGCGATGAGGGATATTCGATACCAGTTTAGGCCCATTGGATATGGCCAAAGAAAGACACAAATCTACGAACAACATAACATGAGGTTGTAACATTTGCGTGCCTGTTGCCACATTGCAGCATTGTGTTGCATGTCGCCCTCTGCAGCCAGTATCCGCGACCTGTTCATGGTCTCGCTATCGGTCACAGTGCCGGGAATTTGGGCACATTTTCCCTCTGAACTGCACCTCACGCCAGCGTGATCAATTGCAGACGAAGTTCTCCCAAGTCCATTGATGTATGTCAGCTCGTTCGGATCTGGTTTCTAGATCGCGTTCACTTTTCACGGAATCGCGAACGCGCTCTATTTGCTTTTATTTCTCGCGGTGTTCTTCACGCCGAACCGCCTACACTTCGGCTGAACATGCTCTAGAAATGATCCCAGCCCGAATTCGCAATCTCAACGGGTTGACCATCTGAATCGTGCCAGACGACTGCACTTCCTTCAGTTAACGTTCCAATTCTGCCCATATCAATACCGCGAGCATTGGCAGCATCTGTGAGCGCCTTCCAGCTTTCAGGCGCCACTGCCAATAGCACCTCATAGTCCTCGCCGCTCCCCACCAGTTCAATCTTATTGGCATGACCCTCATCGATGAACGCCTGGGCGGCCCCAGAAACCGGGACCGCATCCAAGCGAAGTTCTGCACCAGTATCCGAGGTGGCAGCCATACGGGCGATATCCTTGGCAAGCCCATCAGAGATGTCCATGGCGGCGGTTGCATATGTGCGCACGAGATCGGCTACGGCGATGTTCGGGCGGGGCTTGTTGAATTTGGCAAGTAGTGCATGGCAAACCTGCTCCATTGGGCGCATGGCGTTGACAAGCGCTTCATTTTTCCTGAGCGCCAGGCCAAGGCCCGCATCACCTATCGTCCCCGTCACCGCGAGTATATCGCCAGGCCGGCCGCCCGAGCGTCTGACGATTGACCCGATTGGGAGTTTTCCGATCGCGGTTATGGTCAGGGTCAAGGGCCCGTGCGTGCGGTCAGTATCGCCGCCAATCAGATGGCACCCGAAGGCCTGCTGTGCTTCGGCCAGTCCGGCAGTCAGCCGCTTGAGAAAGCCTCGTGTCGGTGGCCCGGGAAGCGCGAGATTCAAGAGATAGGAAACCGGTGCCGCACCCTTGGCAATGAGATCGGAAACGTTGACGGCAAGCGCCTTGAACGCGGGCAAATCTCCGGGGAAGAAATGAACGCCTTCGATCAGGCTGTCGGTTGTTACGACAAATTCGAAGCCGGGCTCAGGTGTGACGACTGCACAATCATCCCTGAGACCCGCCGCACCGGAATTGCCTTCAGTCAATGGGGCAAAGAATTCCGTGATGATGGCGGATTCGCTCGCGACAATTTGGTCGTCATCGCCGCTCATATCTTTATCCGCCGATCCTCGTACTTGGGGTTTTGCCGGAGCAAATGATTGCCAGTCTGGGCGCAATGTTCAAACGGCGAAAGTACCAATGCAGCTGCTTTTCAAATGCAGGCTACTTGCCGTAGGTCTCAGCTGTCTGCTGCACCTGTTGCCGGTTGCGCGAATTCGTCCGGACGAAATCGGCGTGCCAGCCTGTCCAGAACACCATTGACGACCTTGGGCTCATCGCCATCAAAAAACGCGTGCGCGACGTCAATGTATTCGTTTATGACGACGCGGGCAGGCACGTCACGACGCTCCAACAGCTCAAATACGCCGCCACGCAGTGACGCACGCAAAATCGAGTCCACGCGCACGAGCCGCCAGCCGCTTGCGAGTTGCTCATCGATGGCGGGATCGATGTCGCGCTGCAGGCGCACGACACCGCGAAGAATATCAGCGAAAAACTGGCGGTCGGCCGCGCCCGATATGGCGCTGGATGAAGCCCCCTTCCCGGCCGGACTGCGCTCCATCTTCGCATCATTGTCAGGCTTCTTGGACGCGAACCGCATCGTTTCGAATTCGCGTATGACATCGTTGAGAGCCGTGCCGGCCATGTCCATCTGGTAAAGTGCCTGAACAGCAGCAATACGTGCCAATGATCGCGCACTTTTGCCTGGCTGTGCCTTGGGACGCATTGTCATCGGTGTTCGCCCTGGAACCGCTCTGCGGCTTCAATCAAGGCAAAACATGCACGTGCCGCATCACCGCCTTTGCCTTCACGGCCGCCACACGCGCGCTCCAACGCCTGCGCCTCATTTTCAACGGTCAGAATGGCGTTGCCGACTGGAATGGCATCATCGATAGCAACGCTCATGAGCCAGTGATTGGCATTGTTGACGACGATATCGTAGTGCGCAGTCTCACCGCGAATGACGCAGCCCAAGGCAACGACGCCGTGATAGCTGTCCGCATCGTCCTCGAAACGCCCCGCAGCAACGGCGGCGATCAGAGCTTGCGGAATTTCAAGCGCGCCAGGGACAATAACGCGATCCAGGCTGGCGCCCTGGGCCTCAATTTCAGAAACCGCACCCGCATAAAGTTCATCAGCGATGTTCTCGTAAAAACGAGCCTCGATAACGAGGATGCGGCGGCCGGGATGGCGATTGTCACCACCAGTCGCGCCGGGACGCGAATTCAACTGAACCATGCAATCTACCCAATCTTGCGCGTGCCAACGATCCTCAGACCAAAGGCTTCCAGGCCCACGTACTTGTGTTCGGGCGAGTTGGTCAGCAATACCATATCGGAAACGCCCAAGTCGCGCAGGATCTGCGATCCAAAACCTATCTCGACCTGCGGACGTTCACTACCCTTGCGCTTATTGGCGCGCGGGGTGTCATACAATCTATCCGAAAGAATCTTCGAATCCAGATCGCGGAGAACGACGACAACGCCGCGCCCCTCCTCATCAATCGCGCGCATTGATTTTTCAATCAACCCGACGCCAGATGCGAAACCAATGCCGACAAGGTCAACCATGGGGTCAACGGCATGAACGCGCACGAGCACCGGCTCACCGTTGGCGACATCACCCTTTATCATTGCCATATGTTCGCCAGGCTCGACCGTCGTTTCATAAACGCACATGTCGAACTCGCCGCCGAAACTCGACTTCACCGGTTTGCACGCGACCCGCCGCACAATATTGTCGTTCCGCAAACGATAGGCGATGAGGTCTTCGATGGATCCGATCTTCAGCCCGTGCTTCTTGGCGAATGGAACAAGGTCGGGCATGCGGGCCATGGTGCCGTCATCATTCATGATCTCGCAAATAACGGCCGCAGGTGAAAGCCCGGCAAGACGCGCAAGGTCGACGCTTGCCTCGGTATGTCCGGCGCGGATAAGGACACCGCCGTCACGGGCAACGAGCGGGAAGACGTGGCCCGGCGACACAACGTCATCAGCCGATTTTTCCGGGTCAATGGCAGTCGCAATCGTGCGTGCGCGATCGTGCGCCGAGATGCCGGTGGAGATACCTTCCTTGGCCTCGATCGAAACAGTGAATGCTGTCCGGTTGCGAGATGCATTATGCTGCACCATGGCTTCGAGCTTGAGTTCGTTGGCGCGCCGTTGCGTCAAGGCCAGGCAGATCAGTCCGCGCCCATGCATGGCCATGAAGTTGATGGCATCGGGCGTGGCCATTTGTGCAGGGATAATGAGATCGCCTTCGTTCTCGCGATCATCTGCATCGACCAGAATAACCATGCGGCCATTGCGCATGTCCTCAATGATCTCTGCAGATGACGAAAGCTCAGCGGTATCGGCACCCGTGCGGACACGAGCCCCGCTTGCGGGGGTTTTGGGCGTGGCTTGCCTTGCGCTGTTCTTTTTAGGCGCCGGCTTTTTTGCACCGCGCTTTTCTTGCGCTTGTCCGCTCACGGGCGAAACTCCATCAGGCGCGCCACATAGCGCGCGAACAGATCCACTTCGAGATTGATCTCGCTGCCGGGCTTTTTGCGCCCCCAGGTCGTCTGGGTCAAGGTGTGAGGAATAAGGTTGACGCCAAAGCGCGTTCCGGCGACCTCGTTTACCGTGAGAGAGGTGCCGTCAAGGGCAACTGAACCCTTTGGGGCGATGAACATGGCCAAGTGTTCTGGGGCGTCGAACAAGAACCGCTGGCACTCTCCGTCTTCGGTTACATCGACGATGCGGGCCCGGCCATCGACATGCCCCGTGACGATATGTCCGCCAAGCTCGTCACCCGATTTCAATGGCCTCTCCAGGTTCACGGCGCGGCCAGGACGCCATGAATCCAGCGTGGTTTTGGCCAATGTCTCGTTGGACACATCAACCGTAAAGCGGCTACCAGAGCCCATTGCAGATGGCTCAATGCTTGTTGCCGTGAGGCAAACGCCATCGCAGGCGATGGACGCTCCCAGCGCAATCGTTTTGGGATCATAGGCGCTTTCCAGCGTGAAATGGCCGCCGTCGCGGAAGACAACCTCTCCGACATCGGATATCAGACCTGTAAACATGGCGCGTGTTTCCTATGGTTTGGCAATTTCGTCAGCAGCATTGAGCGGTGCAACCGAGTGCCGCATCTGCCGGCGGAACACCAGCATATCGTCGGAGCCCAAGTCACGGCGTTCAAACAGTCTGAGGCCGCTTAACCCGGTTTCACGGTGCAATTCAGCGACGGCATCCTGCGTGCTGATAGGGCGTGCTGTGCTGGCACCGCCGTCCGGTTGGCGGGCGCGAAACAACACAACTTCATCGAACAGCCCATGGTGTGCGAAAGACCGCCACAATGATGGTCCGCCTTCAACCAGCAGGCGCGTTGTGCCAATTTCGGCCAGGCGCTCCAGCAGTGAGGGCAACCAGATCTTGTTGCCTGCGATCGTGCGCAAGCGGTGCACGCCAACGCCAGCCCGCTCCAGGCGCTCAATCTCCACATGATCGGCTGCATCCACTGTCATGACATGAACGGGCACGTCGCGTGCGGAATTCGACATGCGACTAGACGCAACACCATCGAGCCCGGTGGCAAGCACGATGCGTACCGGTGAGCGGTGGGCCAGCCCAGGCAGACGGCAGGTGAGATCTGGATCATCATCGCGCAGTGTGCCGTGACCAATCAGGATAGCATCGGCCTGGGCACGCATCACATGGCCGCAAGAACGCGCCAATGGTCCAGTAACAAACTTCGGCGTGCCTGCGGCACCGCGCGGCACTTTGCCGTCTGCTCCTAGCGCCACCTTCAGCTGAACGAAGGGGCGGCGTTCGGTAACGCGAACGATGTGACCGCGTGTCAGCCAGTGTGCTTCGCCGGCGCGGACACCCTTGGTGACCGCGATGCCCGCAGCACGCAGCTGGTTGAGGCCACGGCCTGCCACACGCGGATCCGGGTCAGTCAACGCAACAACCACACGGGCCAGCCCTGCCTCAATAATTGCCGACGAGCAGGGGGGGGTCTTGCCGTAGTGCGAACACGGTTCAAGCGTCACGTACATGGTTTTACCTTGGACACGTGCACCGGCCGCATTGATGGCTTGAGGCTCGGCATGTGGACGGCCTCCTGGCGCGGTGACCGCGCGAGCAATGACCTCGCCCGTCATCTCGTCAGCAATCACAGCCCCGACGGAGGGATTTGGTGCCGTGGCGCCAAGCCCTCGCTCAGCCATTCTCAGCGCGATGCCCATCATCGCATGATCGAAGTTCTGCTGCGAAACAGGTGGCATGGCGTTCAGTGTTTTTTGACAGGCGCGTCCGCAGGCGGCCAGTCTTCCTCCCCGGCTTGTGTCAGACCCGGTGCTGACACACTGCCCGGTGCGCGGGCAATCTCACCCAGCACTTCAGCAAAATCGGACGCCTCGCGGAAATCACGATAGACAGAGGCGAAACGGACGTAAGCGACAGGGTCGAGGCCACGCAGGGCTTCCATCACCAGTTCGCCAATTTGCGCCGATGGCACCTCTGTCTCACCTGAACTTTCAAGCTGCCTGACGATACCGGAGATCATTCGCTCAACACGCTCGCTTTCTATGTCGCGCTTTCTCAGTGCAATGTGCACCGAATTGGCCAGCTTGTTGCGGTCGAAAACCACCTTGCGTCCAGAGCGCTTTACGACGACGAGGTCGCGCAACTGGACGCGCTCGAAGGTGGTAAAGCGGCCGCCGCAATCCGGGCATACGCGGCGACGGCGAATAGCGGCGTTTTCCTCCGTCGGACGGCTGTCCTTGACCTGTGTATTTTCACCCGCGCAATAGGGGCACCGCATTGTTGGGTCTCCGCAAAAAAGGGTGCCGGCGGGAAACCCCGCAGACACCCTGTGTTAGACCCTACCTGGGTCCCGCGATCAAGAATAGATCGGGAAGCGATCACACAATGCGATGGCCTCGGCACGAACCTTGGCTTCCACTTCTGCGTTGCCGTCCTCACCGTTCTTTGCGAGTCCATTGAGCACTTCCGCGATCATGCGGCCGATCTCCTGGAATTCCGCGACGCCAAAGCCGCGCGATGTGCCGGCCGGCGAGCCCAAACGAATGCCAGACGTCACCATTGGCTTTTCGGGGTCAAACGGGATGCCGTTCTTGTTGACGGTGATGTTTGCACGTCCCAACGCCTTTTCGGATGTATTACCCGTCAGGCCCTTGGGACGCAGATCAACGAGGATCAGATGGCTGTCAGTGCCACCAGAAATCAGCGCAAAGCCTGACTGAACCAGCACCTCGCCCATCGCCTTCGCGTTTTCGATAACATTCTTGATGTAGAGCTTGAACTCCGGCTGCAGTGCTTCCCCGAAGGCCACGGCCTTTCCAGCAATAGCATGCATAAGCGGACCACCCTGGATGCCCGGAAAGATCGCCGAGTTGACCTTCTTGGCGATGGCCTCGTCATTGGTCAGGATCATACCGCCACGAGGGCCGCGCAAGGTCTTGTGTGTCGTCGTCGTCACAACATGAGCATGTGGGAACGGGCTTGGATAAAGGCCGGCTGCGACAAGACCTGCGAAGTGGGCCATATCGACCATGAAGAATGCGCCGACTTCGTCCGCGATCTTGCGGAATTCCGCAAAGTCAATCGTGCGAGGGTAGGCCGAGCCACCGGCGATAATGAGCTGCGGCTTGTTTTCCTGCGCCGCCTTGCGCACATCCGCCATGTCAACGACCTGCGTATCCTTGCGAACTTCGTAGTGCGTCGGCTTGAACCACTTGCCTGACTGGTTGACGGTTGCGCCGTGCGTAAGGTGCCCGCCGTGCGCAAGCGAAAGGCCCATGATCGTGTCGCCCGGCTTGAGCAGCGCGTTAAAAACGCCCTGGTTGGCTTGGCTGCCTGAGTTCGGCTGGACGTTGGCGTATTCGCAGCCAAACAATTTCTTGGCGCGCTCAATGGCAAGGTTTTCGGCAATGTCGACGAACTGGCAACCACCATAGTAGCGGCGGCCTGGATAGCCTTCTGCATACTTGTTGGTCAGCACGGATCCCGCAGCGTCCAACACAGCCTGCGATACGATGTTCTCAGACGCAATCAACTCGATTTCGTGCTGCTGGCGGCCAAGTTCCTTGGCAATAGCAGTGGCCATCTCTGGATCGGTTTCGGCCAGCGGCGCGGTGAAAAATTTCTCCTGGGCGGGCGCCGGATAATTGGCCTTGGCTGTCGACATGGGACGATTTCCTCGTTCTCAATGGTTTTGATTATTGCAGGCGCCGGGTCAGTCGGCACTTTGCATGAAAAGCGCATTGAAGGCCGATGGGCCCTTGCCCCGCGACCGTTCAAGTCCGCCTTCCTACCATAGTCCAAAATGCCGAAACAAGGCTGACAAGCTGCTTTGGCGACGGGGCCACACGTTGGGGTGGGTAGCAATGATCGTAATGGGTGGCCAATGCATGAAATTGGTGCAGTGGAGGCCCCGAGCAAAACGATGGATGAACCGCTAGCACGAAATCAATAAGGCGAGATGCATCAGAAAAACGAAACGCCCCAAATTGCTCGGGGCGTTTTCATCTGAGGATCCCTACAGGGCGCACGCCATGCGCGCGCAACACTATTCGGCAGCAAGTTTCACGAACTCACCTTTTGCTACCGGGCAGCGCTCCCATAGCTCGGTCAATGCATTAACGAGATAATCCATCTGCTCGTCCGAG
>JBKEAX010000262.1:0-4134 GCA_047972825.1 Hyphomicrobiaceae bacterium
CCCACCCGGCCACCTGTAAGCATCCCGACTGAAAAGATCAGGGTCGCCACCATCGCGCCAACGGTCGTGTAACGCCAATGGTAGGCGAACGTGATCCAACTGTTGAACCAGTGATCGCGGAAGTAGGCGAAGCGCCGGTCGATGGCTACACGCGCGCGGCTGGGCGCACGAATCTTTCCAGCATGACCATGCCGCAAATGACCCGGCAGGATCAAAAAGCATTCAATGGTCGATGCCACCAACACTGCCAGGACAACCAGCGGGATAGCCCCCATGATGTCGCCGATGCGGTCCGAAATGAACATGATCGGCATGAACGCACATGCGGTCGTGAGCGTGGCGGCAACAACCGGCGCAAGCATTTTTGTAGCGCCCTGTTCCGCAGCTTCCAGCCGCGGCATGCCGTTTTCCTCGTTGGTGGCCGCCTGCTCCCCGACCACGATGGCATCATCAACGATGATCCCAAGCATCATGATCATCGCAAACATCGACACCATGTTGATTGATTGGCCAGTGGCCCACATCACACCAAGCGCAGCAAACAGCGAAATCGGTATGCCCGCAGCCACCCAGAAGGCAACCCGGGCATTGAGGAAAATGAATAACATCGCAAGGACCAGGACGAGACCCTGCAACCCATTCTCAATCAGGATAGTGAGACGGCCCACAACGAGCTTGCCGGAGACATCATAGGTCGTGACATGCAATGTGGGTGGAAGCGTTGGCCGCAATTCGTCAAGGTAGGCATCCATGATGCGCATCGTTTCGAGGGTGTCCGCGCCCACTGAACGCTGCACCACCAGTTCGATGCCACGGTCCCCCTCAAAATAACCAATGTCCCCCTCGCGGTCGTAGCGTGTCCGGACTTCGGCAATATCCTTGAGCTTGATTTTTTCGCCGGTGGTTGTTGAGCGGATTTCAATCTCGCTGATCAACTCCGGCGTCCGGCGCTCCGACTTGGAGCGCAGCAGCACATCGATATTGCCTTCCAGCTTGCCCGCGGGCGTGTCCTGCGTATTCTCACGAACGATCTGGGAAATACCATCAAGCGTCAATCCAAGCCGACGCAGGTCGGACTCATTGAGGCTGATCCAGATTTCTTCATCCCTCAATCCACTAAACGTTACCCGGTCGATACCTGCCAGAAGCAGGCCATCGCGGATTTGCTTGGCATAGGTCTTGAGCACTTGTTCGGTGAACGGTCCCGAAACGGAAATTTTTGCAACTGGGTCAAAAAATGCAGCGCGGGAGATGATCGGACGCTCCGCGGTTTCCGGAAGCGTGGTCACGCGGGCAATGGCTTGCTCAACATCGCTTTGCGCTTTTTGCGCGTCTGCACCTGACATCAACTCGATTGAAATAACCGCACTTCCTTCAAGCGCGATAGCCGTCACTTCATTGACTTCGTCAAGAAACCTGAGTTCTGGTTCGAGTACATCCAGAATATTGCTCTCGACATCTTCCGCACTGGCGCCGGGCCAGGGAACGGTGACGGAGATGATGGGAATTTCGATCGTGGGAAAGAACTGGCGATTGATCTTGGCAATGGCAAAGATGCCAATCAGCACAAGCGTCATCATCAGCAGGTTGGGCGCCGTTCCATGCCGCACGAACGTCGAAATCAATCCACGGGGAACGGGCGGATTGGTCGATGGGTAGGGGGCTGCGTGTTGGCCGCCACTCTCTGCCGGTTCGCCCGAACTCATCGTGCGTCACTCGCGCGCGGACCAGATGCGGAACTCACGTCATTATCGATATTACCGATTCTCGGCTTCGATCCGGGTACACCGGCGGCGTTTTCGACAGCCTTTCCAGTTGCATCTCTGGTGTTCGTGCTGCTGGACATTCCGGTCACTCCGAGATGCTTGATCAGCACCCCCTTTCCTGGAGTTGACATGCGTGTCGTTACGATCTGCTCTCCATTTTCCAGATTGCCTCGGACCAGTAGTTCGCTACCACTTGTTGCTACGAGAGAGACATCGCGCGGGTCAAGACGGCCCTCAACCACGGCATAAACCGTATCGCCATTGTATAGAGCGGTGTTGGGAATCTGGACGACATCCTGGTAGGAAATGTCGTCCAGAGTAACTTCCACGAATGCGCCAGGGCGAAGCTGCACAGGCTTGGCTGGATCTTCAACGCGAGCGAATACATCTATGCCGCCGTTGGCTGAGGTGATCCGCGCTGCAACCCGGGTTATTTCTGCCTTATAGGTGAAGGTCTGCCCGCCAAGCGACCAGCGCACCACGACATCACGCCCCCGCAGAGCGCGGCCTTGCGCTGCAGTCCGGCCGAACTGGCTGTCTGTCAAAGCAAACCGCACTTCAATCCAATTGGTGTCGATCAAGGTTGCAACTTTGTCGTTAACCGACATCATGCGCCCCACTTGGGCGCCCACCTCTGTTACATAGGCATCGAAGGGCGCTTTCAGTTCGCTTTCTTCAAGGCGCTTTTCCGCACGTGCTATCGCCACGTCGAGCCTATCGCCAGAGACCCTGGTCTGAGCGATGCGCGATTTCCACACACGAATCGAATTGGCAAGCTGGTCAGCCGCCTGCTTTCGCTGCAACAGAATTTGCCGCCGGTCATCGACCGAACGCTCGGAAAGATTACCGCGACTGACAAGGGTCTCAGCACGGGATAAATCACTTTCGGCAAGCTTCAATTGGGCCCTGGCATTTTCCAGTGATGTCTGGTCGGATGCCAGTGATGCTTCTTGCTCTCCAAGCCGGGCGGTCGTTTCTGCGCGTTGTGCCTTGGCTTCCTTCAGTGCCGACCTGTAATCGAATGGGTCTATGGCCAGCAATGTTTGTCCAGCACGAATGAAACCGCCCTCGCGCAGTTCGTCATTCGTCTCAATGACACGCCCAGCAACCAACGCACGAATGTCCACCTGCCGTCCAGCGACTGTCGAACCGAACAATTCGATTTTTGGTTGCACCGTTCTGCGATTGACAATGCTTGTTTCAACAGCGAACGCGCGTTCCATCTGCGCCCGTTTGGGCGCTTCCGGGCGGGTTGACGTGAGATAACGGTATCCGGCAAATCCAGCCGCGACCATCACGAACGGCAATACCAATTTGAGAACGCCACGACTGAACCGAGTCATACGGTGGCCCATAGGTGCTTCCACAGGCGCAGGTGGCTGTATGCTGTCAGAGCCTTCCGAGTTCTGTGCCATAAGTGTTTCCGGATCGGTGACCGGTTGCGGCATGCCATCGTCATTCGTGCCGCGCGGCAGCCCATCGTCCTTGATCTGTTTGCGTGCTGGGCGGTTCAACGGTTGATCCTCAATGTGTCAGTAGCTTTTGTGAAAGCGGTACGCCTAGCGCTACCGACGCAGCATGCACATAGTGTTTTGGACCTGCATTTAATTCCGATGCCAAAGTTGCCAAACGTCGTGAAATCCAAAAAACGTCTATCAACGACAGCCTGAGCATGTTCAGCCGAAGTGTGTGCGGTTCGGCGCGAAGAACATGCTCCAATCTAGGATTCCAGGTTGACGCTCAAGTGCCCGCAGGTGACCAGGGGCCAGTGCTGTAATTCTAGCATGAAACGGTTAAGGAATGACGGGCGTTCCATTGCCGCATTCTATGGCCGCAAAATGGCCGCAAATGGTTTGAATTGCATCGTTTTTGCAAACGCAGAATAACTTTTAAAGCCCTGAATTGTTGTCTTGAACTGGAGTTCGGAAACAGTTGGTTTCTGGCTTTGGTATCGCAAGATTGCTTGCAGCGCAAAAACGCGCAGGACGAATGTTGAAATTCGCGACACGCTTTGGGCCCGTAGCCTAGAATTTTCACAATAAGCGTTCTGCCAGCAGGAAAAATCTGGAGTCTGATTGCCAAGTGTGCGGCTGTTGATGCAAGTCATTGTTGCCCACTGGTCATCACCGCCTGCCTGGTAAGGGCGCGCAGCGCGTTCACGCAACCAGCACCGTATTTTTCGTCCGGGCCTGGCGGGCCAAGGTCGGTTGCTGTTGCCTTGAGCTGTGCGAGTAGTTTGTCTCGGTCCAGCCGTGAGGACTTGGCAAGCAACAATGCAGCAACCGCGCTGACGTGCGCAGCCGCAAATGAGGTTCCGCTAGCCAAGTCGTAAGTTCCGCCAGGGTTGGCGGTCATGATGTCCACGCCC
>JBKEAX010000303.1:0-7189 GCA_047972825.1 Hyphomicrobiaceae bacterium
TGCATGCCGTAAAGACACGGGACAGGTGATTTCGCCCCCTTACCGCACAATTGGTGAAAATCTATCCCAAAGCAGCCAAATTCCGCTAAATTCGCACACAGGCGAGACATTGCGCCCGCCCTTTCAGGGAGTTGCACGAACCCTATGACGCCGAAGTCAAATTCGAAATCTGAAAACGCCAATAGTTCAGCGAGCAACGGCAGCAGCAAGGCTGCAAAACAGGCCGCTAAAGCCCGCCAACCCATTGCAAAACCCAAGATCTCGAATGTCTGCGTTTATTGCGGTTCCGGCCCGGGCAGCAATCCGGTGTATGCGGAAGCCGCCCGCACACTGGGGCGGGAACTGGCTGGTGCAGGCATCGGTCTTGTCTATGGTGGCGGGGGCCTGGGACTGATGGGAGAGGTGGCCCGTGCCACGCTTGGAGCGGGCGGACACGTGACGGGCATCATTCCTGAGTTTTTGACGCTAAAGGAACACATGCTGCGTGACGTTGATACGCTGCTGGTGACGAAGGACATGCACGAGCGCAAACGGTTGATGTTTGAAAAATCCGATGCCTTCGTCGCTCTTCCAGGCGGCATCGGTACGCTTGAAGAATTGGTAGAGCAGCTGACCTGGTCACAACTTGGCCAGCACAACAAGCCCATCGTGGTCGCCAACATCGCAGGATTCTGGAACCCATTCCTCGACCTGCTCGCACACATGCGTGACGATCAGTTCATTCGCAACGGGATCAATGTGCGCTTCATGGTGGTGGACGATGCGCAAGCCATCCTCCCCACAATTTTGGGTGCCGACAAGCCTCCGTCCGGCCAGGCATCCGACGCTGCCATATCAGCCAAATTTTAACCTCAGCACACAAGCAAACAGCCACGAGACGTTAGGCGCCCCCGACAAGCACGGTTCCATCGCTGACTGAAGTGGACTAAGCAGCAGCCATGAGTGAATACGCACCACCTGCGAATACGCCCACCCGAACAACGATACGGGCACTGCTCGACCTTACCTCGGCTGAGGCCATCGCGCGGTTAAAAGCCCGTGACCGGCGCACGGTTGCGGCCACCATAACAGAGCTGGAACGGCTTTCGCCGCGGGTGCCAGAGCTGCTGGAAAAACTACAGCCGCATCTTGGCCAAGCGTTGGTTGTTGGCTTTACGGGGCCACCCGGGGCGGGCAAATCGACGCTTGTCAACGCGCTTATCCGGGCCCTGCGCCAGGCCGGCAAGACGGTTGGCGTGATCGCAGTTGATCCCTCCAGTCCCGTCTCTGGTGGCGCCATTCTTGGCGACCGGATCCGCATGACCGCAGCCCTCGACGACGATGGCGTGTTCGTGCGTTCACTTGCTAGCCGTGGCTACCTGGGCGGCCTGTCGCCGGCAGCAGTGCGGATTATCGACGCGCTGGATGCGGCAGGCTACGACGTCATCATCCTTGAAACCGTCGGCACCGGCCAGAACGAAATCGACGTTGCCGAAGTGGCCGATGTTCGCGTTGTGATTTCAGCTCCAGGCCTGGGCGATGAGATCCAGGCCATGAAATCGGGATTGCTTGAGATCGCGGACGTTCTGGTGGTCAACAAGGGCGACCGCGAAGGCGCTGAACAGACGTTGCAGCAACTGACCGGTGCGTTGTCGATCAAGACCGGCAAGGCGGCCAAGGTTCCGATCATCAAGACGACGGCCACATCCGGCGAGGGCATCGAGCAACTGCTCGACGCCATCAACCAAATCGGTGAAGCGGCGCTGGAACATGACGTTCTGGAACGGCGGCGGCGGCGTGCACGCTATCTCATTGCACGCGCGGCATCGGATCTCGTGGCCGCCCGCATCCGCGCTGGTGAGGGATCGAAGCTCAACACGCTTGCCGACGATGTTCTTTCAGGTCGTTTGCACGTCAACAGCGCCGCCGAGCAGATCCTGTCTGAGGATTGAACCTGGGCCTGCCGGCCGCCGCGCCATGACTGGCATCAATCTGCCGAGCCTATTCGGCGGCACCTGAAATGGCCGGTTCGCGCTCGTTTGTGACATGGTCGCGCACTAATTTGAAATTGATGCTGTCGAGCAGCGCTTCGAAACTGGCGTCTATTATGTTTGGTGAGACACCTACGGTGAACCAGCGCTCGCCCGTCGTCGTGTCATGGCTTTCCACAAGAACGCGCGTTACGGCGTCCGTGCCGGGCATGCCGGTCAAGATGCGGACCTTGTAGTCAACCAGCTCGACGCCGTCGATGTGCTTCTGGTAGCGACCGAGATCCTTGCGCAGGGCGCTATCAAGAGCGTTGACGGGGCCGTTACCCTCCGCGACGGACCAAAGCTCCTCGCTGTCACCGTCGATGAAAACCTTTACGATTGCTTGCGATACAGTCATCAATTCACCGCGGGCGTTGTGGCGCCGCTCGACCATCACGCGGAAGCTATCGACCGAGAAATAACGCGGAACAGTACCCAGGATGCGGCGCGCAAGAAGCTCGAAGGATGCCTCTGCCGCCTCATAGGCATAGCCCATCGCTTCACGCGATTTGACTTCATCGAGAAGCTGGGCAATGCGCGGATCATTCGGATCGACATGTACGCCGAAGCGATCAAGCGCATCCAGGACATTGGATTTTCCGGCCTGCTTGGACACCATGACATTGCGGCGGTTGCCTACGGCTGATGGATTTACATGTTCGTAGGTCTCTGGCTCTTTCAGAATCGCGGAAGCATGAATGCCGGCCTTGGTTGCAAAGGCGCTTTCACCAACATAGGGAGCATGCCTATTGGGCGCGCGGTTCAGGATTTCGTCGAGAACGCGGGAAGCATGCGTGAGTTTGGTCAGGCGTGCGGGTGTAACACCCGTCTCGAACCGGTCGGCAAATTCACTCTTCAATAGAAGTGTTGGAATGATCGACGTCAGATTTGCGTTGCCGCAGCGTTCGCCCAGACCATTCAATGTTCCCTGGATCTGCCGGCACCCTGCACGCACGGCCATCAAGGTATTTGCAACGGCGTTTTCGGTATCATTATGCGTGTGGATGCCGAGGTTGTCTGAAGGCACAACCTTGATGACTTCAGCGATGATACCGCCGATTTCGTGCGGTAGCGTTCCACCGTTTGTGTCGCACAGGACAACCCAGCGTGCACCGGCTTCGTAGGCCGTCCGGGCAACCTCCAGGGCATAGCCCGGGTTGCCCTTGAAGCCGTCAAAGAAGTGCTCGCAGTCCAACATGGCTTCCCGGCCGGATTCAATGACTGCGGCGATCGACTGGCGGATGGAAGCGATATTCTCCTCGTTTGAAATCCCCAACGCGACGCGCACATGATAGTCCCACGACTTTGCCACAAGACACACAGCATCTGCTTTCGACTGGAGAAGGGCCTGGAAGCCGGGGTCATTGTGAACCGAACGGCCTGTGCGTTTTGTCATGCCGAATGCGGTGAACATTGCTGTATTAAGGCCCGGCGCCTTTGCAAAAAAGGTCGTATCTGTCTCGTTGGCGCCGGGATAACCGCCTTCGACATAGTCCACGCCAAGTTCATCGAGCACCTGCGCAATCCGGCGCTTGTCTTCGACCGAGAAATCGACGCCCGTCGTCTGGGCGCCGTCACGCAGCGTCGTGTCGAAGAGATAGAGGCGTTGCTTCATCTCAGTGGCTCCTTCCGGTGCCTGTGACCGTTTTTGAGAGCGGCTTGGACATGGTCGTGTTGGAGAGCCAGACTTCGCCTATGGGAATTGAATTGCGTTGCACATCGCCATAACCGCGCCTGGAGAAAAATTCGTGCGCCGTGTCGCTGGCATCAACCGTTAGTGCTTCGACACCACGCGCCGTGGCAAGCCTTTCCAGCGCATCAATCAACGCAGACCCGACACCTTGTCCGACCGCATGAGGATGGACATAGAGCAGGTCGATCTCCTTGTTGCCTTTGAGGCTGGCAAAACCGAGGATATCACCGTCCTGATCGACCAGGATCGTCAGGTTGTTGTTCAGCCGCTGTGCGAACTCTTCCGCATCGGCTGCGCGTTTCATCCAGGCCAGACGCTGGTCTTCGTCATAATCGTCTTGTGTCAATTCCTCGATCGCCTGGGCGTAAAGGTCCTGCAAGCGCGGTGTATCAGCGAGCATGAAGGGACGCATGGGAAGTGGCGCGCTCATCGCTTAACCTCCCAGGTTGTTTCGATCTCGCCTGTATTCGGGTTCTTGCCATCCTTGAGCTGAATGCCCTTGGCTGCAAGTTCATCGCGGATGCGATCACTCTCGCTCCAGTTCTTCGACTTGCGGGCATCAAGGCGAGCGGCAATGAGGACTGCAATTTCGCTCTCGTTGACAGAAACCTTGGCACGGCTTGCGTAGATATCGTCTTCCGTCTCGTTGTCGTAAAGACCCAGCAGGTTCAGCGTAGCCTTCAGCGACGGGCGCGCGTCCGGGTTGCGTTTTGCTGATTTGATATGCCCATGCAGAATTGAGATGACGCTTGGCGTATTGAGATCGTCGGACAGGGCAGCCAGCACTTCGGCGTCGGGTTCGCCAGCCGCTTCGACACCATGGAGAAGACGCGCAATTTCAATCAGCGTATCGCGTGCCTGGACCAGGCGGTCCACTGTCCAATCGATCGGCTGACGGTATTGAGTCGAGAGCATGGCCCAGCGAATGACCCGGCCGTTCCATTGAACGCCGCCAAAGTTCTCGCCATCCAGCAGCTCATGGATGGTGATGAAGTTGCCGAGTGACTTCGACATCTTCTCGCCTTCCACCTGCAGGAAACCGTTATGCAGCCAATAATTCGCCATCACCGGCGTGCCGTGCGCGCAGCGTGACTGGGCGATTTCGTTTTCGTGGTGTGGGAACTGCAGGTCGATGCCGCCTCCGTGGATGTCGAAGACCTCGCCCAGATGCTTGCAAGACATTGCCGAGCACTCAAGGTGCCAACCTGGACGCCCGTTGCCCTCAATCCCGCAGGGTGCCGGCCAGCCAGGTTCGCCTTCCTTCGATGGCTTCCACAAGACGAAGTCCATCGCACCGCGTTTGTAAGGAGCAACTTCCACGCGTGCGCCGGCTTCCATCTCTTCCAAGGACCGATTGGCGAGTTTGCCGTAGTCGGGCATGGATGCCACATCAAACAGCACATGGCCTTCCGCGACATAGGCGTGTCCGTTCGCCACCAGCTGTTGGCAAAGCGCTTTCATCTCAGCGATGTGATCCGTTGCCTTTGGCTCGACCGTGGGCTCCAGAACCCCCAGGGCAGCGATATCCTTGTGGAACTGTTCTGTGGTCTTTGACGTAACCTTGGCGATGGCGTCGTTTAACGGCAGTCCGGGATGTTCCTGTGCCGCGCGCGCGTTAATCTTATCATCAACGTCAGTGATATTGCGGGCATAGGTGACATGACCGGCACCGTAGAAGTGGCGCAGCAACCGGAACAAAACGTCGAATACGATAATTGGGCGGGCATTGCCGATATGCGCATAATCATAAACGGTGGGCCCACAGACGTACATGCGCACGTTTTGAGGATTGATCGGCGTGAAGTCCTCTTTCCGACGTGTCAGTGTGTTGTAGAGCCTTGCCGGCATCTGTGTCCCTCGGTCGACTTGTTCGTTCATCCATCTGCCAGAGTACGCCGCCGGGCCCACCCTGCTTAACTAAAGCGTGTCGCGAATAATGAGTTTCTCTCCTCACGCCTTAAGTCTTTGATCTAATGCATATCGTTATCGCAAAACTGCTGCACACTTTTGCGCGACATGCTCACTTGACCTTGATGCATGTCGTCATCGCAAAACCGCTCCACACTTTTGCGCGACATGCTTTATCGGCTCGGATTGGCTGCCGGGACAGGAACGCTGCCGGTATCTGCGTCAGGGATGACACGTGATTGACGCTGTTCCAGTGGCGGTGCCTTTGGCAGGGGCCAGGAAACGTCGTCGGCACGGCCGGCGCGCACCGCGAGCCGCTCACCCTTGACCAGCACGCGGAAATAAGGGGTCTGGGCGGTCGAAAGCTTGGGCCTGTCAGCTGTGCCGGTGTCGACAGCAGGCGTGATCGAGCTCATCACCGTCAGGCCGCCCGGAATCTGGTCAACCATCTGGTCACCCATCTGCGAGGGCTTATCAGGGCTCTCGCTCTTGGTCACCAGGGCCAATACCGCAGCGGGAATTTCCGGTCGCAAGATATCGATGGTCAGCACCTGTTCCTGCCCGCTGGATGTGACGGTCTTCAAATTGATGCGGCTCGTCTGTGCGCCCTGTTCTCCTGCGCCGGCGGGACCCTGGCGACCGAACTGTGTCGCACCAGCCCATCCCCCCGGGGCATCCGATCCCGATCTGACAGACCGTTCGGGTTTGATCAGGGCCTGTTCCGATTCACTTCCCGCCAAAGGCACCGCACGCATGTTCTGGGCACGAGCAAGATCCGGCTTGATCGCCCGTTCGACAAAATGCGCGAGCTTCTGATACCCGGCGTCCGTCATGTGCATGCCGTCACTGTCGCGCAGCAGGCGGTTCTTGCCGGCAAGATCGGGACCATAGGAACTGTATGCACCGTCCTCGTCCGCAAATCCCTGATAAACATCGATGAAGCGTACACCGCCAAGATAGGCGCGTTCACGAAATACCTCGTTCAGGATCTGGGCAGCCTCGTTGGAATCGTTACGCCGCATGATCGGAAGGCCAACCCAGTAAATGGCGGCACCTGCCCCTTTGAGATCACGTATCAGCGCATCAACGCGCTCGACGTAGACCTTGCGCCATGGCGCCGTGCCGACGACATAGCGTCCTCCGTCGGGCGGCCTGTACGACCATCGGTCCATACTGCCGAAGTCGATCACGATGATGCCGGGCTTGTCCTCGATCACACCACGCACGATGTCGCGCAGTTACTCTACCGAGTTCGGGCGTGTCATGCCGGACAGCCAAATCGGCTTTTTTTCGACATCAATGCGCGGATCGGACCCCAGCCCTTCGATCAGAGCGGCGTGGATACCTTCGCCGTATTCGTCACCGATGACACGCAGCCTGTAGCGTTCGCCGTCGGGGAAGGGCGTGAGGTAACTGCCGGACGAGCTGATGACCTGGGCAGCCACAATCGTGGGCAGGCTTGCCACCGCCACCAGGCCAGCCACCGCCAGCCAGACGCACCGTGCCATCGTGCGCCGGATGCGCAGAGTGCCTATGATCGGTATCGACTGCCTCATGCTGCACTATGCTCGCTGGGAAT
>JBKEAX010000382.1:0-4711 GCA_047972825.1 Hyphomicrobiaceae bacterium
TGATTCAATTCAGTTATGCGCTCGACGCTGGCGCCTCGAAGTTCAGTTTTGACCTGAACAATTTTAGTTAACCTACAACAATAGCTATACTTGTTTAATGTTGACAATTTACCGACAACGAAGTCGTTCTTGGCAAATGATGCCTCTTGGGGGGGCTGCTCGCCGGCTATGCGCTCCGTTCAATGCGGCGTATGCGGACTGATCGCGCCCTTCAAAGGGCACGTGGTGACAGGTGAAGAATAGAGTTGCAGTTGCAGATGACCACCATTCAACGGATTTCCAAATTTCCAGGTCCACCCACACCTACCCAGAAACCCTCGTTTACTGGATCGCGTACTGGCGTGTTGCTTCTGCACGGACTAGGTGGCAGCCCGGCTGAGCTTTACCCTCTTACATCCGAATTGAGGGCTGCCGGATACCAAGTCAGCGCGCCGACGATTGAAGGGCTCGCCTGTGGCACTGACATGGACAGCGCATTTACGTGGCAGGACTGGCTCGCCAATGCCGAGGCGCACTATGATGAGCTGGCGGAAAAGTGTGGCCAGGTCCACGTCTGTGGATTTTGCGGCGGCGCGCTTCTGGCATCCCTTCTTTCGGTCTCGCGGCAAAAATCATTCGGCGAACTGGTCATGATCTCGCCGACTTTCAATGGCGACGGCTGGGCTGTACCATTGCGCTTCATGGCCTATAAACTCGTGACGCAGCGCTGGCTTGCCAGAATGTTCACATTCCGCGAACGAGAACCATTTGGCTTGAAGGATGAGCGCATACGCGGCGTTGTGTTGCGCATGCTTGAGCGTACCCACAAGCCAGAAGAGCGCATCTTCGACATTTCCGGCATCAAGATGATGGAGTTCAACCGGCTCGCCCGCAAAGCCGGGAAGATATTGTCAGATGTGACGGCTCGCACCCTCGTCGTGCACGCTCGCGAAGATGACGTGAGTTCGCTATCGAACGCCGAACGTGTCGTGCGCAAGATCAACGGGCCGACGGAAATGCAGGTCCTGTCGGACTGCTATCATGTCATCCTGCTCGACCGCCACCGCACGGTCGCGATCAACGCTGTGCTTCGCTTTTTGTCATCAGCACAGCAGCGTCTGACAACAGCCATACCAGAGCGCCGCGCTGGCTGAAGCCAGCTGTGCGCGTCACAACAGCGGCCCAACGATGGCAGCAGTGTTGTTCCACAAGCGTTTGGGCAGGCTCCAGGCTTGCACTTCCGCCAATGTCACCTGACGGCTTTGCGCCAAATATTGCTCTTGGCGAACACGCATTTGAGTGGTCACCGCCTCGTCGCTCAAAAGTATGTTGTTTTCAAAATTCAGGTCAAAACTGCGCCGGTCCAGGTTGGCTGAACCAATCAGTGTCACCTCTCCATCCACGGTCACAGACTTGGTGTGCAAAAGGCCGGGGACAAACTCGTAGAGTTTGACACCTGCGCTTAGCAACCCCTCGTAATAGCTGCGGCAAGCCGCTGCCACCGCGAAATCATCGACGCGCGCGGGCACAATAAGCGTCGTATCGACACCACGGTGCGCAGCCGCGCACAGCGCAGCTTGAATGGACGCGCCTGGCACATAGTAAGGCGTGGTGATGACCAGTTCCCTTCGCGCAGCATACAACAGGCTTTCGAACATTTCCGGCATGGCCGCATCACGCGTGGTCGGCCCGGCACTCACCACCTGCGCTACAAAACCCGATGCAACAGGTTCCATCGGTTGCTCGAAAAGGCCACAGATGTCGTCATCAGGATTAAACGCCATCCAACCGGAGGCAAACAAATGCTGGTTCTGGCGCACAACCGGCCCCTCGAACCGCATGACGGCATCCACCCACGGCGCATACTTGGCCTTGGGTAGGAACGCCGCATCAGCACAATTCTGGCTTCCGCAGTAGGTAATCCGGTTGTCGATAACGAGGATCTTACGGTGATCTCTCAGATCGACGCGCCCTTTCAGAATTCGCAAGAAGGGGTTGCCGATAATGAGTGAGCGCGCGACGTGCACACCGGCACGAGCAAGATCGGCCCATTGCTGACTGCGCACCAACTCGCGCGAACCCAGGTCATCGACCATTGCACGGCAGGTCACGCCACGGGCTGCGGCCCGCTTGAGCGCATCGACCATTTTGGTGCCGTTTGTGTCATTCAACCAGATATAGAAAACCAGGTGCACATGGACGGTGGCGGCATCTATGTCAGCCACCATGGCATCGATCGCACTATCGGAATCGGCCATCAGGCTCGCACGATTGCCACCAACAGGCTCATAACCGCTGATCGAGCGCCCGACGTTGAAAAGCGGTACATGGCGTTCGGGCAGTTCTCGTTTGGACAACTCTCCAGCACCGCCAGCCACAAGATCAGGTCGCGGCAGCCGATCTCTCGCCCTCAGCAACCGCTCAGTCCTTGCCTCACCGATATTGGTTTCACCAAGAAGGATGTAGGCAACCACACCGACAACAGGAAACGTCACCACCACCACCAACCACGCCATGCGGGATTCCGGTTGCCGCTTTGGACGCAAAAGAATGCGCGCAACGAAAGCGAGCACGATGGTGACATTGGCAATCAGATAAAACACCGGCAGTCTCCGGCTTGAACGGCATTAGAGCATGTTCAGCCAAAGTGTACGCGGTTCGGCGTGAAGAACATGCTCAAACTAAAAGAAATAGATCGCGTTCGCGATTCCGTGAAACGTGAACGCGATCTAGCGCCATCAAAACAACTTCCATCCCAAGCGCAAGCCCTCACCACAATGCTGGCGCGATAGACTTTAACGGAGGCGCCCACACAAATTGTCGTTGGTCTTATTTGCAATTCACGGACAGCTACACTCATCAGCCACTTCCAACTCTGAACGCCAGTCCCTGGTGCGCCGTCACAGCATGCCGCAGCGGATGTAACCCATGGTGGCAGTAGAAGAGGAAGGCCGTCACGGCAGTTGGCACATCAAAGGATTGGATTGGCAGTTGCATTGATCCGTTTTCTACATAGTATGCATATCGTTATTGGGGAATGGGTGTGGTGGGGGCGTGATGTGGGAAGAGTTGACCAAAGCGACACTTGAGGTCCTGTCAAATCTCTCGAAATTTCTTGTTACCCCTCATGACGCCGGTGTGGGCGCAACCTACTGGCTGGGTTTATCAGCCAAAGCCATTAGCCTTTGTGGCGCACTCTTTTACGCATTTTATTGGGGCAAGAAGGTTCTTCGGGACAAGATTCAACAAGTACTGGTCGACCCTGAAGTTTTCTGGACAAAGCAGGCCGTAGCAAGTGAACGCAAAACCTATCGGGAGCGCGCTGCCCGCGCCAAGCCAGTCATAGCAGTTGCCAATTACAAAGGTGGTGTTGGCAAATCTATGATTGCGGCAAACTTGGCCGCATATTTCGACATCATGGGCCTACGCGTTCTCCTCATTGATTACGATTACCAAGGTTCACTCACTGACATCGTGCCCTACGCAGACCCGGAGAAAATGACTTTCTCGGCCCACGAAATCTTGAAAGGCGAGCGAGGCTCCAGCGAGGTCACAGCACCTCATCTGCTTGGCAAATCATTTAAGCGCACTGCAATTCATCCCGCCGAAGCAGGCCTCAGCCGCATCGACAGTAGCCTCGTCTACCAATGGCTGACAGGCGCACGCAAAGACGATATCCGCTTTAACACCCAATACTACTTGGCAAGCACTGCGGTTCGGGACAACTACGACATCATCATCATCGACACACCGCCGCGCATTTGTGCGGCGACCGCAAATGCGCTATGCGCAGCCACGCACGTGCTGATACCGACGATTCTGGACACGGTATCGAGCCGGGCCGTTCTGCGATCAGTGCAGATGTTCCTGGATTTCAGATCTAAACTTGGGTTGTCATTCAAGGTGCTGGGTGTCGTACCCTCGCGCACAGAATACAGCACGAAATACACCGATCGTGAAATGAAAGCACTTGAGTATCTTCGCAGCGAACTTCATTCTCATTTCGGGCGCAAGCCTAACCCCGTCACAAAAAATCGTGGGCCGGTCCACCTGTTATCTCACCTGCCAATACACAAGCGTGTGAAGCTCTTGCATATGGACGGCGACGACTTGGCAATCTTTGAAAAGACATCCCATGCAGATGCCGTGATCTTCAATATGTTCGCTCGGCTCGGCAATTACATAGCGGAAGAAGTCGGCCTGAAAAAGAAACCGGCAACAAAGGTTGTGACCGATGCAGATATCAGAGTTACGCCAACTATTGTCCCAATTGGAAAGTCTGCTCGCGCAGGCGCAAGCCGCTAGGGGAACCCAGTCAGAGCTGGCTCGATTCAACACCGCTTTGACTGCGTGCGATGGCTTGACGATCACACAGTTTGAAAAGCTCCTGGCCGAAGCAATGGGTAAAGCTCCACCAAAGAAAACGGCTGCAACAAGGAATGAAGAATTAATTTCACGCTACAGCGAACGCCTCATCTCAGCAGGAGAAGACCGCGCCAGCTTCGAAGTGGCAATGTCGGATCTACTTGCGGAAAAGGGCGCCCGCGTTGCTGAACTCAGCGCCATCGCGCAGTCCTACGTCGGCGGCACAAGCGCGTATAAAAAGAAAGCCGATGCCATCAAGGACATTCGCCTACGGTTTGATTCCAAGCTTGCGGCAACGCGCAGGCTCGAAGCCCAGTCTGACATCTTCTGAAAATCAACCGCCCTGGCGTGCCGAGAGAATTTCGAT
>JBKEAX010000423.1:0-2238 GCA_047972825.1 Hyphomicrobiaceae bacterium
AAAAGCTGAAAACTTAGCGTTGTTCGTTTCCGCCTTGGGACCGTTTCAGTGGTTTGAGGTTACGCGATAGCGTGCAGCCAGAAGATGATGTTTGGACCAAGTCAGGAACACATCTTTGACGACTGGCCGGTTGCTAGCGGACGTGGACACGGAAAACGATGGAGATCGTGACTGGCTTCAAAAGACGTGTGGACTGCCGAGCCCGACAGTTGTGGTGCCATGCGGTGTTTGACTGATTGATAGCGAGGTGTGACCAGCCCTGACTGCGCTTTATGTCGATTGCTGCTGGAGTTGTTGCTCCCAAGCGCGAAAAACGAACGCGGCAGATGCAAGGGAATTGTAGGAAACACAAACCAGCGTCACGGTTCGAACGTGCATGGCTGCAAGATGGGAAGTGCAGCGACGTCAAACCAAATGAGCCGATGGACGATCCTGTGAGCCCGGGGAGCGGATGTCAGATCCGCCCCGCCGGGCTCAGTTTTTTTGAGAAGGCCTTCGTGCGGGGCTCTAACTTGTAGCGGGCGCATGAGTTGGCTAGATCGCGTTCATTTTTCACGGAATCGCGAACGCGATCTATTTTCTTTTGTTTCTCGCCGCGTTCTTCACGCCGAACCGCGTACACTTCAGCTGAACATGCTCTAGGCGTGCAAATGATTGAAATGCGCGGCTATATGCTTGCACGCTTACTGCACCATAATGCTCGGCTGTGAGGTACACTGTTTGGGCGGTTGTGCGGTCTTGGGCAGGGAGGCGTCGTTGCAGGGAGCTGGGCACGACACCGCGCCACATTGATGTCGATGCGGTGCGCAACAACAGCACAATGAAAACTGAAATCTCTCAGACTACGATACATGCCGCGCGACTGTTACAACTGCTAGTACTCGTTACCGCAATGGCTACAGTCCCCACCGCAACTGCGTTCGCACAGGATACTGCTGCGCGTCCGTGGCCAACATCACAACGTACAAATACACAGGACGCGCTTGAAGAGCGGATCGCGACGCCATCCGGCTTCACCCGCACGCCAGCTAGGCCCGGCAGTTTTGCTGCATGGTTACGGGCACTGCCAATGAAACCGACTGGCACGCCGGTTATGCTTTATAATGGCGCACTGAAGGCTCGGCAGGATGTGCACACTGCAGTGATCGACATCGATACCGGCAAGCGCGACCTTCAACAATGTGCCGATGCCGTCATGCGTCTCAGGGCGGAGTGGCTTTGGAGCATCGGCGCCAAGGGCCGCATTGCATTCAACTACACCGGTGGCGGGCGTGTGGATTACACGCGGTTTGCGAGCGGGGCGCGACCAAGCGAAGATGGTAAGCGGTGGCGCAAGCGCGGCAAGGCCGACAAAAGCTACGATGGCTTTCGCCGCTACATGACCAACGTTTTTGTCTACGCTGGCACCTATTCGCTCTCGCGCGAGCTGGCTTTGGTGCCCGGTGGGCAGACGCCGCGTATCGGTGATGTCATCATAAAGGGTGGCTTTCCTGGCCATGCAATACTTGTGATCGACATGGCTGAAAACCAAAAAACGGGCCAACAGCGCTTCCTCCTTGCGCAGAGCTATATGCCAGCCCAGGACATTCACATTCTCAAGAACCCGACTGCGGCTGACGGCTCCCCCTGGTACGACGCGCCGATTACATGGCCGCTCGCCACGCCTGAATGGACGTTCTATAAAGGCAGCCTGAAGCGATGGGCCGAGTGAACGTTCACGAGATCTGAAAAACATGCTCGATAGTGATGACCACTTATAAAGGTCATCACTTGCACACACGGGCCAACTCAGCGCGCCATGCCTGAACTGTGCATCTTCCTTCAGGTCTTCTCCGCAGCCTCGGCATCGTGCAGCGTCTTTGCCAGCGCCGTCTCTGCATCCTCATCAATGCGGATGTCCTCTTCGCTGAGCTCACCGGCGTTGGGATTATTAAACACAGTCATGTCAACCTTGCCCTCGCTCTTGGCCACGATAGTCGACACAACAGCATCTCCGGAAATATTGACAGCCGTGCGCAACATGTCCATGAGCCGGTCGACGCCAAGGATCAATGCGATACCCTCGATGGGTAGCCCGACCTGCCCCAGCACCATTGTCAACATAACGAGCCCGACACCGGGCACGCCTGCTGTGCCGATCGAGGCGAGTACCGCCATCAGGATAACGGTCACATAGCCGGTCAGGCCGAGGGACACGCCATAGACATTGGCAAGGAACACCGTTGCAACGCCCTGCAT
>JBKEAX010000488.1:0-3040 GCA_047972825.1 Hyphomicrobiaceae bacterium
CGATAATTGAATACGTCAGGGCGGGGATCTGAAATGAAACCGTCCTTGTTGGGCATTTCGACTTTCGACATCGTCTCTGCGTTCATCGTCGCATCGGCACCGATGATGTTTCCTTTGTGCAGGATGTAGGCGGAAACGGCATAGATTTCGTCGTTGGTGAGAGAGCCCGGTGAAGTGAACGGCATCGCCCGCTTGATGTAGTCGAAAAGCGTCGAGGCGTAGGGCCAATAGCTTTCAACGGTTTTCTTTGTTTTTTCTGTGCCGATGCTGCCGCGCCCACCGATGAGGGCATCGGCGCCAGTGCCCTTCACGCTTTGCATGTCGTCACCATGACAGGACGCGCATTGCTGGGTGTATATTTCTTTACCCTGCGCAACGGTGCCTGAGCCGCTTGGGTAGCCGCGGCCGTCGGGCATTACGTCAATATCAATAGCCGCGATCTCTTCCGCAGTTGGCGTTGTGCCGAAACCGAATTTCTCAGCGTTTGCAGTGGCGGCGAACGCACCAGATGCAAGAAGCACGGATACGCTCAACGCAGTGCGCATTGAAACACTTGTGAATGGCTTTTTTGTCATGTTCTTCCTCCCGGCCGGCGCTCTCTTCACAAGAAGATCATCGCGCTGGCCTTGCAACTTCATATCTTGTCCCTGAGTTAGACTTTATGCGCGGCGTTTGTCACCGTGCCATCAGCTGCAACATTCCAGGCCATGATACCGTTGAGGTGATAGATCGAAGCGAATTTCGGATGCCCGTTAACACCTCGCACGTCGTTGATCTCAGCGATTGTCGGCTGCATGTAACCGGTTTCGTCAATGCAACGGCTGGCGATGAGTGCTGGTTTGCCGTCCCATACCCAAGGGAAGCGGAAGCGCGTGTGGCAGATTGGCAGAATTGGGCCTTGTAAAGACGCGAAGTGCCATGTCTTGCCACCGTCGGTGGTAATTTCCACGTCCTTGATGCGGCCTTTGCCAGTCCAGGCAAGGCCGGTAATTTCGTAAAAGCCAGGCCCGGGAAGCTTCATTTCTCCCGATGGGAATGTGATGACCGACTTCGCCTCCATCATGAGCGAGAATTGGCGGGCTTTGCCATCCTTCACGACGTCGGTGTATTTCGACGTTTCTTCTCGCGTCATGAACGGCTTGTCGCTGATCTCAAGACGCCGGAGCCACTTGATGTGCGTGTTGCCCTCGAAACCAGGCAACAACAGACGCAACGGATAACCCTGTTCGGGCCGCAGTGCCTCACCGTTTTGCCCATAGACGAGCATCGCATCCGCCCAAGCCTTGTCGATTGGAACGCTGCGTGTCATGACGGCGGCGTCAGCACCTTCAGCCAGGATCCATGCGGCACCAGGTTCAACTCCAACTTCTGCCAGGATCGTTGAAAGCGGAACGCCGGTCCACTCGGAGGTGCTGGTAAGGCCATGCGTTCCTTGCACCGTCTTGAGGTTGGGAGCACGGAATTCTGTCAGGCCATTGCCGGAACATTCTATGAAATGGATGCGTGACTCGGCGGGGAACCGCTTCAGGTCCGCCATTGTGTACTTCTTCGGCGTTTTACACATGCCGTGAACGGTGAGCGTATGCTTTGCCGGATTGATGGTAGGGATGCCGCCGTGATGGCGCTCGAAATGAAGCCCCGATGGTGTGATGATGCCCATGCTGGCTCCCAGCGGTGTCATCGTCCAGGAGGACTCTTTCGTGGCAGTGGGGAAACGCCAACGGACTTCGTCTTCGAACTGCGAGCGCGACCCATAACCACCGTCGTCATTGGTCAGGCGTCCCTGCTCTTTGGTGGGATCATCGGGAACATCAAATTCAATCGCTCCGGGAGGGGCGTCGGCGCGCGCGATGACGGGCAAGGCTCCCGCAGCGACTGCAGCGGCGGCGCCAGCGAACAGTGAGCGGCGGCTGGCGATCGGATTGGGGAACATACCCTCGCGGCATTCGCATTCTTCCAGTTCGGCTTTGCGTGCCAACAGGGCGCGCTTTTCCGCTTCTTGCATGGCTTTTATCTGAGCCACTTTATGAGCGGGAAGATCGACGTCTGAAAAATCAGGATATGTCAGGCCCGGGTCGTCAACCTTGGTCATGCTTCCTCTCCCTTTATACAGGCATATGCTTTTCCTGCTGGCAGACTGCTGCTGCCATGCAGTGGTGCAATCATTTCTACTTGTTCCGGCCGTTATGAGTGATGTCCCATTATTCTTGGGTGTTCAATTTCGGCCTTGTCATTGGGAACCAAATCCGCCCCCGTCGTTGCAGCGCGTTTTGTGCGACTGATTCAAGCACCGTGAAGGCCCGCGAACATCAGTTCCAATTAATGCTACCTATTGGTGGGGTGGCTTTGCCTATTCACCGCAATTGCGAAATAGACGCTGCGAATGAACTGGGGCCAAGCAGGCGATCAGACGTGGGGCAAACAGCTCACCGTAACGGTTTGGCAGTTCCTGCGTGTTCACGACAGCGTCTTAGCTGGCCCAAGTATGTGTTTTACGTTTGCACTGCGCCATGCTGCCGTCAAGCCAGCAAACACCAGCACGAGAAGCGGACCGGTTATCAAGTTTATAATCGTCAGCCACCAACCAAGTTGCTCCACGTCTTCGCGCATCGTTTTGCGCAAGTCGCGCAACTGTCGCCGATAAGGCAGCAGCGCGCGCCGCAATTCCTTGACCTTGCCTTGTACCTCATCGGGGAGTTCATCAAGCGACTTTGCACCAGAAACCTCAAGCACCTTGCGAACGTTCTGTTCGACACGCTGGATGCGTTCCAAAAGACCAGCTTCTTCGGTCCGGTACCTTTCATTTGTATCTGCCAGCATCTGGTGAAGTTTAACGAACGGTCGCGCCTGGTGGCCGCGTGAACGTATGCCTGCAAGGCTGGCTTGTCCTGACGTCCATTCGATGAAGTTGGAAAGCGCGGCAATGTTGTCGTTAAGTGGACGGGTGAGTTGTCGCCCTTGTGCACCGGTTTCGGTGTAGGTGAGAGGATCGAAAATCCAATCGATATCGGCAATCGCAACGATGCGTGCGTTGTCGGTC
>JBKEAX010000541.1:0-2122 GCA_047972825.1 Hyphomicrobiaceae bacterium
GTCAGCCCGGTGGCCGAGGACGGTGAAGTTTTTTCCTCAACCGGGGTTCGCCTCAAGCTGGCGCAGGGTGATGTCCGGGGGGCGGCTGTCGACCTAGGGGAACTGTGGCGTGTGCGCGGACGTGTCGTTGGCGGTGCCAATCGCGGTACAGGACTTGGTTTTCCAACGGCTAATATCGTCCTGGAGCCAGGCACCGCTTTGGCACATGGAATATATGCAGTTTGGGTCGAGATTACAGGGCAAGATAACTCTCAAAAGTCTGAGGCCGGTGCGGTGCTGGGTTCGGGTGGCAACGCGACGGCAGCGGCCGGGAAGCGGTATATGGGGGCGGCCTACCTGGGCACACGGCCGACTTTCGATGATGGCGGCGCGTTGCTTGAGGTCTTCCTTCTGGACTTCGAGGGAAACCTCTATGGCCTCGAATTGGATGTGTCTTTTGTCGATTTCATTCGGGGAGACCGCCGGTTCAACAGCGCCGATGAACTTGTGACACAGATGCAGGTAGACTGTGCAGCGGCGCAGCGGATTTTGACAGCTGACGGCGAGGCGTAGGATCCCGTGGCATTAGTTGCCGCCCTATGCTGGCGGCGGGCAAATCGTTGCGGATGGTAAGCAGAATTGATTCAATCCGGGGGCAGATACGCATTAAGCTGCGAGGACTGGGGGCGTGTGGGATGCCGGCATAGGGTTGGCATGAACTGAGGGGACCCAGCGGCATGGAAGAGCAGCTACCACATCTCCTGGCGATCGCAATTCTAACACTGGCCGCTGTGACCATGGGCATGGTCATGGTGCGGCTGAAGCAACCACCGCTGGTCGGCTATATCCTTTCTGGCGTGGTGCTGGGGCCGGCAGTTCTGGGCTTTGTTCCTCGCGTCGAAGCGGTGCCGCTGGTCGCTGAAATTGGTGTCGTATTTCTGCTGTTCCTCGTCGGCATGGAAATATCACTCAAGGCTTTTATTGCAGATCTAAAGCCTGCCGCCCTGACCGTGCTCGGGCAGTTGTTTTTGGCAATTGGCACGATGTTGCTGTTTGCCAGCGTCCTGGAATGGACAATGCAGCAGGCATTACTGCTGGCATTCGTTGTCACGATGTCGTCGACGGCGGTGGCTCTCAAGATTCTCGAAGACATTGGCGAGCTGAGAAGTGAACTTGGCCGTATCGTTGTTGCGGTGATGATTGCGCAGGATATTGCCATCGTGCCGATGCTGATCCTTGCTAATTCCTGGGGCAGCGGCATCAGCTTTGAACCCTCAACATTAGTGACGGTGGTGCTTGCTGTTGGAGGCCTCGCTGTATTCATCGGTGTGCTTGGCCCGCGCGGCAAGCTGCACTTTCCTGGTGAAACACACATCATGGGCCGCGTGGAGATGGTCACTTTAACAGCACTTGCCGTGTGCTGTTCAGCTGCGACCCTGTCAGGCGTGCTTGGGTTTTCACCGGCATACGGTGCGTTTCTCGCCGGGCTGCTGGTCGGCAAGACCACGATCCGCAGTGAAGCTATTCATGCGATGGAGCCGATCCAGGGCGTGTTGATGGTGCTGTTCTTCGTCGCCATCGGTCTGTTGCTCGACGTCGACTTCATATTAGCAAATCTCGTTCTTGTCGGATTGTTTGTCGTTGGTGTCCTGATTGTGAAGTCGCTGGCCAACATTGTCATCCTTCGCCTTGTGGGTTGCAGCTGGACGGACGCTTATCAGGCCGGCCTTATCATCGGACAAATCGGAGAATTCTCATTTGTTCTTGCTGCGGTTGGACTGGCCAACGGCGTGCTCGATACGGCGGGTTACAAGCTGGCCATCTCCGTTATCGTTCTTTCACTTTTGTTGAGTCCGATCTGGATGAGCGCGGTCAAGCGCGTGCATAATGCCTCTCAAATGGGAATGGAGAGCTTGAGAGTTGCGTTGGTTGTTGCCTATTCCGACGAAGTTGACGATGTTTCGCGGGCGCAGGCTGCCATGGTGCGCGGTTTCCAGTTCACAAAACGCGTTGTTGGCCATCCCCAGTTGCTGCAACGCTATGCCAGCCGCATGGCGGAGGCGCGGCGGCAGCGGGTACAGTTGGCCAAGGCAGAAGCAGAAGAAGCGGAAGCTGCACGCGCTCCAGCAACGGCAAGCGAAGT
>JBKEAX010000564.1:0-8309 GCA_047972825.1 Hyphomicrobiaceae bacterium
CTGTCGCAGCAGTTGCGTCGCATCAACGGCGGTGGAGATCGCGGAGACCTGGGTGGTTATGGAGGAAGCCGTTTTGCTGAAGCCCCACCCCAGCAGGCTGCTCCAGCGCCACCAAGGACCACCAGCTTCACCTCATCGTTCGGCTCGACCACAGTTACGGCAGGTGGCGACCCGATTGGCAGCCTAATTGATGGCGGGTCCGCCACGCCGCCTGCGGCAACCGGGCAGGAGACGATGGTCGCTGCGCTGCCGCCGGCCTCCAGCAACGCCAGCGCCAAGCAGGAATATGAAACGGCCTACGGACATTTGCTGCGTCAGGATTACGGTGCTGCGCAATCCGCCTTCGAAGACTTCCTGCAGGCCTATCCCGACGATCAACTGGCCGGTAACGCGCAATATTGGCTCGGCGAGACTCATTTTGTGCGCGGCGAATATAAGCCTGCGGCAAGCGCATTTCTCAAGGGCTATCAGAAATATGGCAGGTCCAATAAGGCGCCTGACAGCTTGTTGAAACTCGCCATGTCGCTCGACCGCCTTGGTCAGAAGGACGCTGCTTGCTCATCCTTCGGTGAACTGGTGACACGCTTCCCCAGTGCGCCTGAACATGTAAAGAGCAAAGCGTCGACGGAACAGCGGCGATTGAAGTGCCGCTAAACCCTGCTGCGGCACTATTATGAGTGCTTCGCGTCCTGTTTCTGATGACGAGTTGGCTGGCCTTTTTGCTGGCCTGGAAACCACACCGTTGGCACTTGCGGTCTCTGGTGGCGCGGACTCGATGGCACTCATGCATATGGTGGCGCGTTGGGCAAAGCGCCCCGAGGTCGCGAATGCCTATGCACATGCATGGCGCGACGCACTGAACATTCAACGCAAAACAACGACAGCTCGCCCCAAAAGAATTCAGTGGTCAGGTCTCAAGCGCCCGTCCTGGCTCCCCGGTGATACGCCAGCGCTGGATGATTTGGGTAACGGCCGCAGTGTGCCTCATGTCGTCGTTATGACAGTCGATCACGGTTTGCGCGAAGGATCGAAAGTAGAAACAGATTTCGTCAAAAGGCAAGCAGAACAGCTCGGACTGGTTTGTGAGGCCCTGCGATGGGACGGCGAGAAACCCGTGACCGGCATTCAGGATGCAGCGCGCCAGGCGCGCCGCAACCTGATGCTCGACGTGCTGAGGGCCGAGCGAGGTATCCTCATTGAGATGCTTGGATACACCACGCTTGATCGCGAACTCGGCCGTTGCCTTGTCATGGCCCACCACCAGGAGGATCAGGCTGAAACGGTGTTGATGCGCCTCGGTCGCGGTAGCGGCCTTGAAGGTCTCGGCGGCATGCGTGTACGCGGCCGCGCTATACGCGGACCCACGCCTGAACGCCCAGAGCATTTCACGGCCACGGTACTGCGGCCGTTGCTTGATCTGCCCAAGGGGAGGCTTGTAGCAACGCTTGAGCATTATCGAGCAGAATGGGTCGAGGACCCATCGAATGAGGATGATCGTTTCGAACGCGTGCGGGTACGAAAGGTGTTGGCGCAGCTTGGTGCCGCTGGATTGAATGCTGAAAAGATCTGTATGAGCGCACGCAGACTGAGGGACACTGATGAGGCGTTGCAGTTGCGCGGCGCGTTTGGCTACTACGATAAGACGTCTTGCGTTTTGATGCCTCATTTGGGTGAGATCACCACCATGCGGGAGTGGCATGCGGCACCCTATCTCTACGTGCGCACACTGCGCTGGCTCGTACGCATTTATGGAGGCGGGGCACGACCCGCGGAACTCTCGCAATTGGAGGAACTGGCGCGTCAGTTGATGAATAGCGCCGCTTCGATTGGTGGTGGTGTAACCTTGGGGGGGTGTAAAATCGAGTTGATGAACACCCAGCCCGACACTGATGCCTGCGCTGTCCAGGCCGGGCACCGTGTGAGGATCTATCGCGAAGGTTCCGGTTCAGCGTTGCCCGTTGTACCGGTTTCCCCTGGACAAACCGTTGATTGGGATGGCGCGCGATTTTCGATCGTGGCGCAAGCCAGCGCGCAGCCTGGCGCAGTCGTTCGCGCGTTGGGTACGCAAGGCTGGGTGGAAGCCAAAAAATTGGTGCCGGGATTGGATGAGATAGGATTGCCCGCTGCTGCCGTTGCCACGATGCCGGTTGTGGTCGATGGGGCTACTGGTGCAGCTATCTCCTATTGCGGACTGGATGCCGTACTGGAAAAACTGCAAAAAACGGATAGCAAAATGCCGCGCGGGACGGCAGTTTCCATGTCGGTCTGGCAGGCTTGGCATGACGCGACCACAGTGCCAGGCCGCGACTATTTTGCCTGCTACAACCTGTTCACGCAGCACTGGTAGTCAGTTAGTAGGCAGATATAGGCGTTCGGCCCAGGACTTGCCACGTGCAGAATTGGTTATGCAATTTTGTGCCGAAACTGGACAGCGAGGCCGTTTTAACGGCGCATGAACCGAAATTTGCAAGGATTTGCCGCCCTGATGGGCTCTGGTTTTGGAAAATGAATCTGTTTCAAAGCATCAATTCGGGCGTTTGGCCGCGTGGAGTGTCGCTTGGCAAAGGGCCGGGGGCCTCCTATCTTAGCGCCAGAACTGCTGCGCGGACTGTGCTGCTTCCTCCAGGGTCAAACGAATCAACTGGCCCGGTGGTAGCAAGTCCGGTCGCCAGGGCCCATTTTATTTGGGCACCATCACGAATAGGAACAACTGGATGAATCCCAATCTACAGCGTCTGGCAGTCTGGGCCGTTGCACTCATTCTACTGGCCGCATTGGCGAACCTGTTCAACAATAATACCTCGCAGCGCGGCAACGCGAACGAGATCAGCTATTCCCAGTTCCTTGCAGACGTTGAGGCTGGCAAGGTCACCAAGGTGACGTTATCCGGCAAACGGCTGGTGGGAGAACTGAATGAAGGCGGTGGCTCATTTACAACCTATGCGCCGCCGGAGGATCCAAACCTGGTCGAGCGGCTGCAACAAAAAGGCGTGAATTTCACCGCCAAGCCGTCCGACGATGAGGTCCCATCAATCTTGAACCTGCTTTTGTCCTGGTTCCCCATGCTGCTGTTGATTGGCGTATGGGTCTTCTTCATGCGCCAGATGCAGTCCGGGTCTGGTCGTGCCATGGGGTTTGGCAAGTCGCGGGCAAAGCTCCTTACCGAGCGTCATGGGCGTGTGACGTTTGAGGATGTCGCCGGCGTCGATGAGGCCAAGCAGGATTTGACGGAGATTGTCGAGTTCCTGCGCGATCCACAAAAATTCCAACGGCTCGGCGGACGTATTCCGCGCGGTTGCCTTCTGGTCGGCCCGCCCGGCACAGGTAAAACGCTCATCGCGCGTGCTGTCGCTGGCGAAGCCAACGTGCCGTTCTTCACCATCTCGGGTTCTGATTTTGTCGAAATGTTCGTTGGTGTCGGTGCATCCCGCGTGCGCGACATGTTCGAACAGGCAAAGAAGAATGCTCCGTGCATCATTTTCATCGACGAAATCGACGCAGTTGGCCGTCACCGTGGTGCTGGCCTTGGCGGCGGCAATGATGAGCGTGAGCAGACTTTGAACCAGTTGCTGGTCGAAATGGATGGCTTCGAAGCCAACGAGGGCATCATCATCATCGCCGCGACGAACCGTCCTGATGTGCTCGATCCTGCGCTACTGCGCCCTGGCCGCTTCGACCGGCAGATCGTCGTGCCCAACCCTGATGTGCTGGGCCGCGAAAAGATCCTGCTCGTTCACATGAAGCGCATTCCGGTGGCGAACGACGTGCGGGCCCGCGTTATCGCGCGTGGCACGCCGGGCTTTTCGGGTGCAGACCTCGCCAACCTCGTCAACGAGGCGGCTTTGCTGGCAGCGCGTCGCGACAAGCGTCTCGTCACCCAGGCAGAGTTCGAGGACGCCAAGGACAAGGTCATGATGGGTGCGGAGCGGCGCTCCATGGCAATGACGGAAGAGGAGAAGCTCGCCACCGCGTATCACGAAGCGGGGCATGCGATCGTCAACCTCGTCGTTCCCGGGAATGATCCACTACATAAGGTGACGATCATTCCGCGCGGGCGCGCGCTGGGTGTCACGATGAGCCTGCCTGAGCGTGACAAGCTGAGCTATTCCAAGGAGTGGTGCGAAGGCAAGATTGCCATGGCGTTTGGTGGTCGTGTTGCCGAGCAACTCGTCTACGGCAAGGAGCATCTCAATACCGGTGCATCCAGCGACATCACCCAGGCAACCAACATTGCGCGCAAGATGGTGACGGAGTGGGGCATGAGCGAAAAGCTCGGGCCGCTGCTCTATAACGAGAATCAGCAAGAAGTATTTTTGGGCCACGCCATCGCCCAGCAGCAGAACATGAGCGAGGAAACCGCCAGGCTCATCGACGAGGAGGTGCGCCGCATCGTTATGACCGGCTACAACACGGCCTGGGAGGTGCTGAGTGAGCATCGCGACGGTTTGGAAGCCATCACGCAGGCCCTGATGGAGTATGAAACCATCACCGGCGCCGAATGCGAGACCTTGATGCGTGGCGAGAAGATCGTTCGTCCTTCCGACGACGACGAAACCAAGGGTCCGATCGGGTCGGCCGTACCGGTGGCTGGCCGTGCGCCAAAGCCGCCGCGCGAGGAGCCCGACCCCGGTGGTATGGAGCCACAGCCAACCTAACGGGTTGATCCCAACTCGTGATCGGGTGAGAAATAAAGCGCCTCCGGATAGCCAGTTCCGGGGGCGCTTGTTTTTTGAACGATCCGGCAGGTCCGGACCCAGGAGGTATTCCAAAGCCATGGCCGCAGTGCAGCGCTCCGCCATTTATCTACGCCCGATCGTTGGCCTGGGCTTGGACACGCGCAATATTGATAGCCAGACAGCAGTGCCTGTTGCGCCGCTTTGCGGGCGGCAGGACATCGCCTTCACCCACGTCGAAGTCATCGCGCGCCGCAGTCCACGTCGTGATGGCGCTTCGCGGTGTCTGGTGCCTATCAACGGTACAGCGGGCCTTGACCTTGATGGGTTGGGAGTAATTGGCACAGGCGAGGTTGACGCCGAACGCATCAAGGCAATGCATGCCGCTTTGGTCGCGCCGCGTCCGCCCATCGCTGGGCTCGACATGAACCGCACGACGATCATGGGCATCGTCAACGTCACCCCCGATAGTTTTTCCGATGGTGGAAGCCACGACACCACGCAGGCCGCCATCGATCATGGCTTGCGCCTAGCTGACGAGGGCGCCGACATACTCGATATTGGTGGGGAATCGACCCGGCCCGGTTCAGACGCTGTACAGCTGGAAGAAGAACTACGCCGGGTTATTCCGGTTATCGAAGGATTGCGCGGAAAAACGGGAAAGAAGATCTCGGTCGATACCCGCAAGGCAGAGGTAATGCGGCAAGCCGCTAAAGCAGGCGCCGATATTCTCAATGATGTTTCTGCGCTGTCGCATGACCCTGAAGCCTTGAACGCGGCCGCTGAAACCGGTTTGCCTGTCATGCTGATGCACGCGCAAGGCGATCCCAAGACAATGAACGACGACCCGAAGTACGATGATGTCGTGCTCGACGTGTTTGATTTTCTCGAAAAGCGGATCAAGGCGTGCGAGGTGAGTGGTATCACGCGAGACAAGATCGTTGTTGATCCAGGTATCGGTTTTGGCAAGCACCTGCATCACAACGTTGCGGTGCTTTCTGCCATGAGCCTCTATCATGGTCTTGGCGTGCCGGTGCTTCTTGGTGCATCACGCAAGAAACTGATTGGCCAGATCTGCAACGTGGATGATGCGAAGGCACGTGTGCCAGGCTCCCTTGCTGCCGCGCTTACGTCTGTCGCCCAAGGTGTGCAGATTGTTCGCGTGCACGACGTGGCAGCAACCAGGCAGGCAATAGCCGTGTGGCATGCGGCACTCGCTGGCAGCGAGGGCTGAGCGGGGATTGATGGTTTCCAAAGTGGCACGGGTGACAGCACTTTTCTGTGCGACATGCATGGTCGTTGGGTCACATGATTGGATGGTGCAGGACGTTGTCGCGCAATGCTAAAGCGTTTCGCGAATTATAAGAGTCTCTCTTCACGCTTTCGGTTTTTGATATGCGCATGCAGTTTTCGCAAAACCGCTGCACACTTTTGCGCAACGTGCCCGAGGATTGCAGGTCTGCGATACTTCTGGTATAGCGCTGCCATTCGGGTGCCATAAGCATGTGTTTTGTGCAGGATGCGCCCGAGGGAATTGGATTTGGAACGGGCAAGCGTGCCGTATGTGCAGGACTTGCGGTCACCGTTGAGCAAATGGGAGTAGGCACAATGACTGTTTTGTCACGCCGCCCCGCTGGGGCCATGGCCTGACGCGGCAATTTTGTTGCACGCATCGGCTTTTGATAACGCAATCATCATTCCATCCGTTTTGACGCGCGAATTGTCATTCGCGCGAATGCGGGAGCATGCGTGCTTGCGTTCTCCATGTGCCGCGAATTCAAAGCGGACATTCACGTGATTGGAATTCTGACATGGGCAATTCCCAGTCGGTGGTCGGCCGTGCGCCGATCCACATGTTTACCTCGTCAACGACCTGGATCGAAGGCAACGCAACCCAGCAGCTTGAAGACGTGGCAGCGCGCAAAGGTGTGCTGACTGTCGCTGCGATGCCGGACTTGCATCCGGGCAAATACGGACCGGTCGGTTGCGCCGTCCTGTCCAAACATGTGCACCCACAATTTGTCGGGGCCGATATCGGTTGCGGCATGGGGCTGTTTGCACTCGATTTAAATCAGCGTCGTCTCAAGGCGGAGAAGGCGGCTGAGCGCTTGCGCGTGCTTGGCGAACCTGCAGATGAAAACGCCGGCAGCCGGCGGGCCGAGATTGGCATCGGTGAAGATTCGTTCGATGGTTCGCTCGGGACGATTGGCGGAGGCAACCATTTCTGCGAGTTGCAGGTGATCGAAGAAATTATCGACGCCAGGGCGGCTCAGGCTGCAGGAATCTCAGCGGACAGTGTTTGCCTGTTGGTGCATTCCGGTTCGCGCGGGTTTGGCTACTCAATACTGGAGCAGGTACTCGCTGACAGTATAACCGCGCTGGATCCTGGCAGCAGTGCGGGAGGAGGGTATCTCAAGGCACACGATGAAGCGGTGCGCTGGGCTGCGCTCAATCGGCTTCTCATCGCGGAGCGGGCGGCGGCAGCACTGCGCGCGGACCTCCAGCTTGTCACCGATGTCGGCCACAATCAGGCCGAAGTGACGCGCGCGGGAGTGCTGCATCGCAAGGGCGCCGCGGCGGCCGACCGTGGGCTGGTGCCCATTCCCGGCTCACGCGGCGCTCTATCGTATCTTGTCGAGCCCCTTGCCAATGCCCCAGCTGAAAGTCTCGCGTCACTGGCTCATGGTGCGGGGCGCAAGTATGAGCGCGGCTCGATGCATGGGCGCGTCGGTTCCAAGAAGTCCGATCTCGCACGCCTTTCACGCAATCCTTTCGGTGGCATTGTCGTGTGTGAGGATCGCAATCTCCTGATCGAGGAAGCGCCAGAGGCCTACAAGTCAATTGGCCGTGTGATCGAGGATCTCACGCAATTTGGTCTTGCGCGCATCGTAGCCAGCTTCCGCCCGGTGGTGACGTTCAAGTCGGTTCGTAGGGCCGTTGGTCTAACGGGCGAAACGCACAACAATGCAAACACATCGCGTCAAAAAGCCGAAGGTCGCCAGCGCCGCAAGGCACGGGAGGACTGGCGATGAAACGACTCATGCTTACAAGCGGGCGCGGACCGGTTGAATGTCGCATTGCCCTTGCAAAAGCACTTGCCCTCATGGCCGATGAAGCGGCGCACCTTGGTCTGTCGTTCGATAAGGCGGAAGGCGCGACACCCGACCGTCATGGTCCGGCGTCGGCCATTGTTGCCATCAATGGCAAGGCCGCCGCCGAGGCAGCGTTCGCGGTACGCTGGCTCGGGACGGTGCAGTGGGTGGCCCAAAGCACGATCCGGCCGCATCACCGGCGCAAGAACTGGTTCATTGGGGTGTCGGAACTGCCGGTAACATCCGCCGTCGCTTATGAAACACTGAAGGATTCCGACGTACGCTTTGAGAGCTTTCGGGCTGGTGGCGCAGGTGGGCAGCATCAAAACACGACTGACAGCGCCGTCCGCGCCACGCATCTGCCAACGGGGTTGTGTGTCGTTGCGCGTGACGAGCGCTCGCAGCATCGCAACAAGGCCATCGCGCTGAAGCGTCTTGCGCATCTGTTGGAGTCGCGCGCGGAACTTGCGCATGAAGCCTCAAAACAGTTCGCTCAGGCCAGCCATGATGAGCTTGAACGCGGCAGGCCTGTCCGGTGCTTTAG
>JBKEAX010000004.1:0-1955 GCA_047972825.1 Hyphomicrobiaceae bacterium
GGCCAGACTGCCGATGAATCTTCCTGATAATGGCGCGCTCCTTGCGTTTGGCAGCGCGCGAATTCGTAGTCCGACATCAATCCTTGACTTCTGCCAACTCCGCCCAGTCGAAATCAGGACCGCAGAAGGGCACGAACACCAACTGCGTCCGCCCGACAGTTATCACATCCATGTGCGCCAGTTCGACCGCCCCGGTAGGCCGTTTGTCATTGACCGACACGACATTGGTCTTAGCGAGGTTCGGCACGAACAGAAAACTGCGGTCCGTCGAATCATACCGGACATAGGCTTGCTCTTCCGACGAAATTGCATCATCGCCGAAATTTATGGAGATCCTCTGGCTGGAAGAGCGCCCAAGCGTGTTGTTGCCCTCGAAAATCGGCCGGAAAGCACCCAACCCCGGACCACCGACAACCACCAGCCACCCGACAACAGGATCCTGATTGAAATCGCTGCGCTCTAGCTTCTGGCGACCGCGCACAAGCTGCGTCCTGGGTGCCTCTGTCGTCTCCTCGGCAGACAGCGAGCCATCCTTCTTTGCACCACGCCCCTCGTTGCCCTTGGCATCTACCGGCTTGCGCACCACCCGTGTAGTCGGCGGTTCGTTGAATTCCATATGCCGCTCCTGCGGCCTCAGCGTCACGCTCCCGCGCACCTCGCGGGCCGCATCTTCCGCACTAGGCACCTTCGGAGCTGGGTCGGACGCCCCAACGCCCGCTTTTTCAGCACTTTTTTCTGCTGCACCTGACGCCATACCTGCCTCCGTTTCATTCGATCGTTGAATACCACCGGCCGGCGCGACCGGCACAGGCGGCGGCAGTGCTCCCGCGACAGCCGGCAATGCAACAACAGCATTCGCATTGCCACCTGCTCCCGCAATGGCCACAGCCCCAGTATCCTCACGGCTTGCCGCAGCAAGCGCATCCTTCAACGAACCTAACAGCCCATGGGCGCGTGCCCCGATGTTTTCAGATTTTGCCTTTTCCGGCATCCTTGCAGTCCTCCTCTCCCGATCATTCAATGACAACGCTGACACGCCCGTCACGATACTGCAAAACACACCACGAGTTTCCCACAGACTGACAGTTTCGAAGCACTTTGCACCAAGTTCCACCTCATGGCCCATATGGTGCAGCGTGCCAAGGCAATGGCATCGACAAACCCCACTGCGGCAAGCCTAAGCAGGGCTCATCAAGGGATGGAAAACCCATAAAAACTAACCCCATTAGAGAACAATTTTAAAACACAGCATTAGAAAAAGAGCGCACTAAATTGTCATGACGCGAATTTCACCGCCGCCTTGTCCCACACGACCGTAACGGCACAACAACCCGCCAGCCCATTTCAGCAAACTCTCTCGTCGCCTTCACTGCAGACCGCCCCACGATTCGCCCCTTAGCTGTGTCACCGTGCGGCGCATTGGCGGCAATACCGTGACCAACAAGGGGCAATGGGAAGATTTGTTCATCATGGGTTCATCGCCCGCGACGATGCCACATTTTTGCGCCAAGAGGACCATTGGAGGCACGAATCGACGTAGATCGGTGTCTCGTCTTATGGTGGGGCGACATATGTGCGCGGGTGCGCAGTGTCAGCGACGAGAGCAATGACCAATCTGATCGCGTTACCGGCAGGAACCGAACTTGTTGGCGATTATCGCATCGAGCGTGTGCTTGGTGCCGGTGGTTTTGGCATAACCTACCTCGCCGATGAACTCGCACTCGATCGCGCCGTCACGATCAAGGAATATTTTCCGTCCGACTTTGCTGCACGCAATGGCAGCCACGAAGCCGTGCCGCGCTCGCGCGACTGCTCCTCGGATTATCGTTGGGGACTCGACCGCTTCATTGAGGAAGCACAAACGCTTGCCCGCTTCGACCATCCCAACATTGTCCGCGTTTACCGCTATTTCCGCGCCAACAACACCGGCTACATGGTGTTGCACTGGGAGGAAG
>JBKEAX010000009.1:0-5137 GCA_047972825.1 Hyphomicrobiaceae bacterium
TTGGCACAATGATTGCTAATGGACAATTTACCATACGTAAAAGTTAGCTTGGCGGGGTTTTGTATGAAGATAAGAGCCGTCAGCCTTATCGCTCTCATGATGACCGGATTTTTGGGTGCCGCTGCAACTTCGGCGTTTTCCGAGGCTCGCGTTGTTGGAGGCATTACGCCTGATCGCAGACCGGAAGGGCTGCCTAGAGAAGAGCGTTCAGGCCTCACGCAAAAGGCACGGCAGGACGCATTGCGCGGCGTTGTTCAACCCTATCCGCCAAGCCTGAAATGGTTGGACGACCAAGGTGGATGGTTCACGCCATTTTCGCACCCTGGCATGACCGGCCCCTACGACATTCGGCAATGGCACAGGAAATCCGATGGTTAGAGCCTGGTGGCGGTCGCTTGTTTGATGCGGCTGTCGCGAGGTTGCTCAAACGCGGAGCGCACGACTGCGCTCGATCGGCTTCCTGAGCATGGGAGATGCGGTGCTGGAAGTCGAGTGAGGATCTCGCAATTCGCGAGATATCGGGGCGTGACCCCGATCGTCCGTCAATGCTGAAGGCGGTGCTCGGCATGACGATATTCGAAGTCGCTTGGAGGACTTACAGATGACGAGGAGTTTGACGAAGTTGTTGGTGGTGTCTGTGTCGGCGATTGCACTCGCTGGCGTGGTGGCTGCCGACCAAAAGGGTATGTCGGGCATGTCTGGAATGGGTGGCATGTCGGGGATGTCTGGCATGGGCGGCATGTCAGGGATGTCAGGACTGGGTGGCATGTCGGGGATGTCCGGTCACGGTATGACCTGTGTTCGCTGGGTTCGTTCCGGCGGCATGGACGGCATGTCGGGGATGTCCGGTATGGGTGGCATGTCGGGGATGTCTGGCATGAAGGGTATGAGCGGCATGGACGGCATGTCGGGAATGTCTGGTATGGGCGGCATGTCGGGCATGTCCGGTATGGGCGGCATGTCGGGGATGTCCGGTATGGGTGGCATGTCGGGAATGTCTGGCATGGGCGGTATGTCTGGAATGTCCGGCATGGGCGGTATGTCTGGAATGAACCCGGGTCCGGGTTGGGTCTGTGCTGAATGGGCTGCGCCTGGTGCGATGGGCATGGGCGGCATGTCTGGAATGTCCGGCATGGGTGGTATGTCGGGAATGTCTGGCATGGAAGGCAAGAAGTAATCGCTATGGCGGGCGCCGGGCGATTGGTCTGGCGCCTGTTGGCACGTTCATAAATTGTGCAACGGTGGAGTTTGCGGCATGGCCAACAGCTCACGAAACAGCGCAGGCAGTTCGGCATTTACGGTCATCGTGATAAGCGCGGTTGTTGCCGGGTTGACGTCCCTGACGTTGGGCAAACTAGCGGGCTCGGTGCATAAGGGTGCAAGCGGCGAGCACACCATTGCCGCAAAATCAAAAGCGACGCGTTCGCAGGTGGTGTCATCATCAACCGTTGAAATGCCAGCAACTTCCGAGAGATCATCGGCTGTTGAGCTGACACATGCAGGGAGGGCGCAATCAGCAGAAGCTGAAAAATTAAACTCACCTGTTGTGACCGGCGCTGTAACGGGCACGGGTGGTAAGCCGAGATACCTAGATGCGGTCTGGAATGAATTTCATTTTCAGCCCGGAATTGAAAAGGCAACAAATGAGCAGTGCCTTTCATGCCATCAAGAAATCATGACGGGCAAAGTGCGAGATGTGTCACCTGCCGGGGTCAAGGCTGTTGACGTTCTTGCATGGTATCAAACGCTCGACACGTATAACGGCGACCAGGAAACGTTTCATGCGCGCCATCTAACTACGCCACTGGCGAAGAAGGTGATGAAGCTCGACTGTAATTTCTGTCACCTGGGGCATGATCCACGAGACGAGACAGCCAACACCAGTGCAACAGATACGAAAACGCAGGTCGGCGACGCGATGCGTAAGATGGTGGATCCATCAAAGAGCTGCCTGCTTTGTCATGGCAAGTTTCCTGCTGAGAATATGGAGCTTGAAGGTTCCTGGGCCGAGTTGCGCGAAGCCTTTGAAGACGAGGAAACGCGGAACGGCTGCCTTTCATGTCACGAAGAGCAATTCCGGACCGTGCGCCATCAGGTGAATTACCTGAACGCGAAGGCCATCGAGGCCGCCGCCAAGAGCGGCTCATCGGATCTTTGCTACGGATGCCACGGTGGCCGTGCCTGGTATCGCAATAGCTATCCCTATCCACGTCATGCTTGGCCGGGAATGGATCCGGAAATGCCCGAATGGGCTAAAGGCCGCGCTTCAGAATCGGCATCTGAGCATCGCCTGAAATAGCACTTAATGCAGATACGTGCGTTGTTGGAAATCGCGCATGAACAATGAGGTTGTCATTAAAGTGTTAGGAGAAATGAACATGGGTTGGACGATACCCCGAAGCATCGCTGCTGCTGTGGCTTTTGTGCTGATGTCAGGCGTTGCGGGATGCTCCGAGCAGGAAACGAAAGTTGAAAAGCCGGCTGAGCAACAGGAAGGCATGGGTGGCGTGTCTGGCCAGGAAGGCATGAGTGGTATGTCCGGACAGGAAGGAACGAGCAACTCGCCTGGCACTCAGCCACAGCAATAAATTCAGGAAATATCCAGAAGCCGCACTTCAACGGGCTCATTTCCTGTGAAACCGGAGGTGCTCGGCGGCTTCTCCTAATATTCGGTTCGGAGCGTGAAGGACGTTTTCGGACCAGCAACGATCGATGGGAAGACAGCCATGCTCAAGCAGACGCAAGCGGAACTGGATCGCGAGTTATTGTTGAGCGCTGGTCTTAATCCTGATCGACGCGATGTGCTGAAGGCTGGTGCTGGAACGGTAGCGGTGGCCACGCTTGGTCTCGGGCCGATTGTTTCCAGCAATGAGGCGAAGGCGTTCGCCTATGAGCCTTATCCGCGTGATGATGAGTTGACGACAGTCGTTACAAGCTGCGCCCACAATTGCGGCTCGCGCCACGCGCTTGTGGCGCACAAGAAGGGCGATGTTATCGTCAGGTTGTCAGCGGATGACGGTCGCTATCAGGAAGGTGGAGAGTTCGGCAAGGACACAGAAGAAGAGCCGCAGGTTCGTGCGTGTCTTCGTGGCCGTTCGTACAGGTCGCGACTTTATTCTCCCGAGCGTCTGCTTTACCCGATGAAGCGGGTTGGAAAGCGCGGTGAAGGTAAATTCAAGCGCGTGTCTTGGGATGATGCGCTTACCGATATCGCAGAACGCATGGTCTATCTAAAAGGCAAGTACGGCCCAACTGCGCTTCTGGACCAGTCATACGCTGGTGCTTCGTACGGCGTGCTGCATAAGTCCGATCAGATCGAAGGACTGTTGGGACGATTTCTTGGCATGTTCGGTTGCCGAACGAGTTCATGGTCCGTGCCGTCGTACCAAGGCACGACTTTTTCATCGCGCATGACGTTTGGGACGATTGAAGACGGCAACGAGGACGATGCATTCGCTCACGCCAAACTCATGATTATGTGGGGCTGGAACCCCGCCTATACCTTCCACGGTGGCAATACGTTCTACTACATGCGCCTTGCCAAGCAGCGTGGTTGCAAGTTTGTCTGTGTCGATCCGCAATATACGGATTCTGCAGCGGCATACGATGCGTGGTGGATCCCGATCAAGCCAAATACCGATGCTGCGATGATGGCGGGCATGGCGCATTACATCCTGGCCAACAATCTTCAAGACCAGCAGTTCATCAACAAGTTCGTTCTGGGCATGGATGCGGGTACGATGCCTGACTGGGCCAAGGATCGGGAGAGTTTCAAGGACTATATTTTTGGCACGCATGATGGTCAGGCGAAGACACCGGAATGGGCCGAGCCGATTTGTGGTGTCAAAGCTGAAGACATTAAGAAGCTTGCCGACATGTACGCCACGACCAAGCCGGCCGCTCTCAAAGCGTCGTGGTCACCAGGGCGAAATGCGTATGGCGAACAATATAATCGTATGGCTGCTGCTCTGCAGGCGATGACTGGTAATATCGGTGTGCTTGGTGGGAGCGCCGAAGGTGTAGGCAAGGCTTGGCATGCTGAAGGGACAGCCTACCCATATGACGAATTTGCCAACATCTGGTTTGCTTCGCTGAAGTCGGATCGCTGGGCGCACTGCGTCTTGAACTATCCAGATATCAAGCGTGAGGAATTGGGTCTGTGGCCGCGTGATGATGAGTTGGACGGCAAAGTGCCGAACATTCGTGGCATCTTCTGGCAAGGCTCAGATTGGCTAAATCAACTGACGAACATCAACAAGGAGATCCTGGCGCTTCGCAAGCTTGAGGCCGAGGGCGAGAGGGAAAGCCTGCTTGTCTGTATGGATTCGACGATCACGCCGACCGGTATCTGGGCGGACTACCTGTTGCCAATCGCAACGCACTTTGAACGTCATGATGTTGCGCTGCCCTGGTACAAGGGTCACTACTACATCCACCGTCCCAAGGTGATCGAGCCGCTTGGCGAGTCAAAGACGGATTTCCAGGTATTTACCGAGCTGGCGTTCCGCCTGGGTTTCGGCGAGAAGTACAACCCTCGCGCTGCGCGTGACTATTTCGAACGCAATGACGAGACGGACGAGGCCTATCTCTTCGCATGGTGGACGGACCGTGTGCAGCACCATCAAGGTGTGACGATGAGCTGGGAAGATTTCAAGAAGTACGGCATCTACAAGTTCAAGCTTGCACGGCCGCATGTTGCTTTCCAGGACAATGTAGAGAAGGGAATTCCCTGGTCGACGCCGTCGGGCAGGATCGAGATCTTCTCGCAGCAACTGGCACGGATCACGGATTGGACGAAGACGGCCTATGGATATGAAATCCCGGCGATTCCGAAATGGATCGAACCGTGGGAGAGCCTTAACGCCACAGACAAGATGGCAAAACACCCCTACCATGTTGTGTCGCCGCACCCGCGTCATCGAACGCACTCGATCTTCAATAACATTCCGTGGCTGCGCGAGACCTATGAGCAGGAAGTCACGATCAATGCCTCGGATGCGAAGAAGCTCGGTATCAAGACCGGCGATACTGTCGAAGTGTATAATGATCGCGGCAGCTGCATCGTTCCAGCCTATGTGACTGAGCGCTGCATGCCAGGTGTCCTGGTGTTGCATGAAGGTGCGTGGATGGACATCGA